>NZ_JBEPAL010000071.1:0-27323 GCF_040298625.1 Streptomyces sp. NPDC001532 | reverse complement strand
GGGGGGGGGGGGTGGGGGCGTCGGGACGGGGGCGCGGGCGGGGGCGGGGCCGCCGCCCGCCGGGATCGGGGCGGCGGCGGCGCCCGCGTGGACGTCCGGGCCCGGTACGTACCCCATGGCGGGTGCGGCGGCGCCCGCCGAGAAGTTGATGCCGCGCTCCAGGCGGTCGAGGCGGGCCATGACGGACCGCTCGTCCCCGTAGGCGGCCGGGAGCATGACCCGGGCGCAGATGAGTTCCAGCTGCAGGCGCGGCGAGGTGGCGCCGCGCATCTCGGTCAGGCCCTCGTTGACCAGGTCGGCGGCGCGGCTCAGCTCGGCCGCGCCGAAGACGCCGGCCTGGGCCTGCATCCGCTCCAGGACATCGGCCGGGGCGTCGATGAGGCCCTTCTCCACGGCGTCCGGCACGGCGGCGAGGATCACCAGGTCGCGCAGCCGCTCCAGCAGGTCGGCGACGAACCGGCGAGGGTCGTTGCCGCCCTCGATGACGCGGTCCACGACCTCGAAGGCGGCGGCGCCGTCGCCGGTGGCGAAGGCCTCGACCACGGAGTCGAGCAGGGACCCGTCGGTGTAGCCGAGCAGGGAGGTGGCCATGGCATAGGTCACACCTTCCTCCCGGGCGCCGGCGAGCAGCTGGTCCATGACGGACATGGAGTCACGCACGGATCCGGCGCCGGCCCGCACGACCAGCGGCAGCACGCCCTCCTCGACCGGGATGTCCTCCTTCCGGCACACCTCGCCGAGGTAGTCCCGCAGGGTGCCGGGAGGGACGAGCCGGAACGGGTAGTGGTGCGTACGCGACCGGATGGTGCCGATGACCTTCTCGGGCTCGGTGGTCGCGAAGATGAACTTCAGATGCTCCGGGGGCTCCTCGACGACCTTGAGGAGCGCGTTGAAGCCGGCCGACGTGACCATGTGGGCCTCGTCGATGATGTAGATCTTGTACCGGCTGGAGGCGGGGCCGAAGAAGGCCTTCTCGCGCAGCTCACGGGCGTCGTCCACACCACCGTGGGAAGCGGCGTCGATCTCGATGACGTCGATGGAGCCCGGGCCGTTCCTGGCCAGGTCCTGGCACGACTGGCACTCCCCGCAGGGTGTGGGGGTGGGACCTTGCTCACAGTTCAGGCAGCGGGCCAGGATGCGGGCGCTGGTCGTCTTGCCGCAGCCGCGCGGACCACTGAACAGGTACGCGTGATTGACCCGGTTGTTCCGCAGCGCCTGCTGCAACGGGTCGGTGACATGCTCCTGCCCGATGACCTCGGCGAACGACTCCGGGCGATAGCGGCGGTACAGCGCGAGAGACGACACGCATACGAGGTTATAGGCGCCCACCGACAACCGGCCCCGCCCGAAGATCCACCGCCTGCGGAAGCGGTCCGGGAACGCAAGCGCCCCCCACGCACCCGCCAGAGCCGACCTACCCTTGCTGCCTTCCGGCCCTGGGGGAGTTCAGTCAGATAGCGCCGCGTGAGGGGCTGCGCCCACAGTACCCGATGGCGACCGGAGGGAACGAGTTCGCGAGCACCCTTCTCGGTCATGTAATGTTCCGAGCGGAGGATTCGCCTAGAGGCCTAGGGCGCACGCTTGGAAAGCGTGTTGGGGGCAACCCCTCACGAGTTCGAATCTCGTATCCTCCGCCAGTGCCTCACCGGGCACGATGTCGAAGGGCCCCACCGCGAGGTGGGGCCCTTCGACGTTGTGCGGGGCTCTTCGGCGACCTCGTCCGGCGCTGTTCTGCGAGACGGTGAGGCAGGTCGGCAGAAATAAGGCGCCCTCGCGATGCCGGGGATCTGGGTGAACGGACTCGTCGCCCTCTTCGACTGACCGGACTGGCCGGACTGACCGGACTGACCGGGAAGGGCCCCGACCGGCGATCCGGTGGGGCCCTTCGCGTGTGCGGTCTCGTGTGCGGTCGGTTTGCCGCGGCTCAGTCCGTGGCGGACGGGGTCGCGGGGAGCGGGCTGACGCCCGGCTCGAAGTGGGCGCGGAGGTAGATGCGGGTGCGCTGCGCGGAGTACTCGTGGGCGTACAGGCGGACGCAGTGTTCATCGGAGGTGTCGTACGCGGGCGCGCCGAGGTCCTCGTCGGCCTCGGCGGCGCCGGGGCAGACGTAGCCGTAGCGGACGCCGTCCTCGAAGGTCTCCGGTTCCGGGAGGCCGAGGTGCGTGAAGTCGTGGGCGGGGACGTCCTGCGCGGCCGTCGGCTCCAGCCACTTGCCTTCCGGCGGGTTCTTCTCCAGATAGGCCTCCGCCTCGGAGCGGGTGAGCGTGAAGGTGAGCAGGCCGGTGTCGAAGCGGGCGGTGACCTCGTAGGCCGCCTCGGGCGAGGCGGCCGTGGCGGGGACCTCGACGCCCATCTGCTCGCTCATCCACCGCGGGGTGATGCCCTCGGCCCAGCCGGCGTCCGACGCCGCTTCGGTGGTGGCGCGGCCGGACCGGTCGGCGCCGCCGCTGCCGCCGTCGCCGCCGGTGCCGCCGTCGCCCTGGGTGCCGCAGGCGGTCAGCACGGCGGAGAGGGTCAGCAGGGCGGCGGTCAGCCGGGAGCGGTGCGGGAGGTTCATCGGTGGGCCGCCCTTTCCGGCGCTGTCTGGGTCGTACGGTCCTGCTGCTGCTCTCGGACAGGATTCAAGCGTCCGTCCCTGCTCTCGTCGGGACCCGGTAGCGGGTCGTCGTTCGGCTGCGCGGAGCCGAGGTCGTAGTGCTTGACACCGCTGCTGCCCGACATGTCGAACTCCTGGGCGAGACCGACCCGGTGCAGCTTGGCCATCTCGCCGTCGGGGATCTCCATCGGGCCGACCTTGACGCCCTTGCCCTCGTCCCAGTTGTAGCGGTCCCAGACATTGGCCTGGTAGTCGACGGTGATCTTGGGGTTGCCGTGCTCGTCCGGGACGGCCGTGACCACACCCGTCACATTGGTGTTGGCTCCGCCCACCGCGTAGAACCAGTTCTTGTCCAGCGACTCGGTGAAGTAGAAGCCCTCGGGCTGTTTCGCCTCGACCGGGAACGCGATCGGCTTCCCGCCGTTCTTCCGGAACTCCTCCTGGGCCTGCCGGCGCCAGTCGTCCTGGTTGAGGCGCACGGTGTCGTCGACGTACGACTTGAAGGCCGGGACGTCCGACATCATCTTGTCCACCGGCAGGGTCATGGGGCTGCCGCTGTTGTTCAGGTAGTGCGCCATGTGCCGGGAGGCGTCCGTCATGCCCTTCCAGTCGGCGCCCTCGGCCAGCAGTTCCATCTTCTGCTTGGTGACCCACTGGTCGAAGCCCGGCGACTCGGAGTCGTGCTTCCCGGAACCGGCGTCCGCCGCGACCTGCGGCATGGTCGGGCTCAGGATGCCCGCGGCCATCAGGCCGTCCTTCTGCGCCAGCCAGAGCCGCGCCCGCGCGTCGGGGCTCAGCGACTCCCACAGGCGGCGCAGCTCCGCCCGCTCCTTCTCACTGGTGTCGTCGCCCTTCTTCGCCAGTTCCTCGGCGCGGGGCAGCTGCTCCTCGTCGAGGGAGGTGTACCTGGCGTGGCCGGCGTTCGCCGGGTCGCCGCCGTGGCTCTTGCGCAGGGCGCGGACGGCCTGCGCGTCGACCTCGGCGGCGTGCCGGACGATGCCGGTGAGGGTGTCCGCGTACCACTGCATGCGGTCCTTGGTGCGCTGGTCGGGGCCCTCCGGCGTGCACATGGTCTCCATGACGCGGACCGTGCCGCCGGGGCCGTCGGAGACCAGGAAGCCGGGGTCCGGCGGGTTGTGGGACGGGTCTCCCTTCCGCGCCGAATCGGTGAGGGTCCTCGCCTGCTGCTGGTACCGCGTCAGCTCCTCGTGCGCGTCGGTGAGGACGTTCGCGATGCTCACGGCCTCCGTGTGCAGGTCCGTGAACTCCTTGGCCGTCTTGCCCACGAACTCCTTGGTCACGGTGGCGTTGAGGCCCTTCCAGCGGGCCGCCTCCGCCTTCTTCGACAGTCCGTCCCGGACGTCGGTCGTGAGCTTGGCCAGGTCCGCGGCCATCGTCTTCCAGTCGGACGCCGCGGTGCCCAGCTTCGTGAGGTCCAGGGCCATGAGGTCCGAGTATGTGAAGTCCGCCATGGTCCCCCCTACTTGAAGTAGTCGTTGAGCGCCGAGACGGGCAGCGTGCCGGTGCGGCCGCGGATCTCGGCCGCGATGCCCTTGTCCTCCTGCGCGGCCAGTTTCTTGCTGTAGTCGAGGTGGTTCGAGATGTGCGCGCAGGCTTGCAGGACGTGCTTCACCTGCGAGGTCCACACCTCGACGGTCGTCTCCAGCTCCGAGCCCAGCCCGAGGTGGTGGCTCTTGAGGGCGGCGGCCGCCTGCATGGTGGTGCCGGAGCCGTTCTTGTCGATGCCCGCTCCGGCGATGTCGGCCCTCTTCTTCAGCTCGCCGTGCAGGATGAACGCCTCGTGGCCGACGGCCCCGAGGTCGTCCTGGTGCACGATGAGATCGGCGCCGCCGGAGCCGGACGGGCCCGGCTCGGCCTGGTTGAGCTGCATGCGGGCGGTGTGGGCGTCCGACGCCTGCGTCTTCGCCCTCTCCCATTCGTCCCACGTCATGTCGTCCCCCGTCGTGTCACGGCGGGCGTTGCTCTTCGTGTCGCCCGCCGGTTCCGCGAATCTATCAACTGGCTGTGTCTGACCTGGGGTTCGGCGAGCCGGGTCAGGTCACGAGGCGCTGTTCCTTCGCGACCGCGACCGCCGCCGCGCGGGTGGTGACGTCGAGCTTGTCGTAGATGCGGCGCAGGTGCGTCTTGACGGTGGCCTCGCTGATGAAGAGGGTGCGGGCGATGTCGCGGTTGGTCAGGCCGCGGACGAGATGGCCGAGGATGTCGCGCTCGCGCGGGGTGAGGGTCGGGCCCGGGGTGCGCAGGTGGGCCATGACCCGGCCGGCGACCGGCGGCGAGAGGGCGGTACGGCCCTCCGCGGCGGCGTGGATCGCGGCGAAGAGCTCCTCGGGGCGCTCGGCCTTGAGGAGATAGCCGGTGGCGCCCGCCTCGATGGCGCGGGTGATGTCCGCGTCGGTGTCGTAGGTGGTGAGGACGAGGATGTGCGGCGCCGGGTCGCCGGCGGCCAGCAGGCGCCGGGTGGTCTCCACGCCGTCGATGCCCGGGCCCAGCTGGAGGTCCATCAGCACCACGTCGGGGGCGAGTCTGCGGGCCAGGGCGACGGCCTCCTCGCCGGTGGCCGCCTCCCCCGCCACCTCGATGTCCGGGGCGCTGGAGAGCAGGGCGCGCAGGCCCGCGCGGACGACCGCGTGGTCGTCGCAGAGGAGGATCCGCACGGTCATCGGGGCTCCGCAGGTGTCGTCAGGGGGATGGCGGCGGACAGGACGGTTCCCTCGCCGGGGGCCGACTCGATCGCCAGGGTGCCGCCGAGCTGGCGCAGCCGGGCGCGGATGGCCGGGAGGCCGTGGCCGCGTACGTCCCGCACGGGGGCGGGGGTACGGGGGTCGAAGCCCCGGCCGTCGTCCGCGACGTCCAGCACGATCTCGTCGTCCAGGCAGGTCAGGGTGAGGGTGGCGGTGGTGGCGGCGGCGTGTTCGCGGACGTTGGCGAGGGCGCCCTGGGCGATGCGCAGCAGGGCGGACTCGACGAGGGCGGGCAGCGGGGCTGCCGGGGTGCCCTCGGTGTGCAGGCGGACGGTGAGGGCGTCGTCGCTCTCTCGCTCGGCGAGGGCGGTGAGCGCGGCGACCAGGCCGGCGCCGGCGGCCAGATCGGCCGGAGTGAGGTCGTGGACGAAGCGGCGGGCCTCGGCGAGGTTGTGTTCGGCGACCGAGGCGGCCGTACGGAGGTGGGAGCGGGCCGTGGCGGGGTCGCTCTCCCAGACCCGGTCCGCCGCCTGGAGCAGCATCCGCTGGCTGGACAGGCCCTGGGCGACGGTGTCGTGGATCTCCCGGGCCAGGCGTTCGCGTTCGGCCAGCATGCCCTCGCGGCGCTCGGTGGCGGCCAGGACACGGCGGGTGCGGACCAAGTCGTCGATGAGGGCGCGCTGGCGGGCCGACTGGCGTTCCATCGTGACGAACACGGCCGTGGCGACGGCGGCGACCGCCGGGGGCGCCAGCAGCACGTTGGGGTCGGCCCAGCCCGCCAGCTTCAGCTGGGCGGCCACCACCAGCGCGGTGAGCAGGGTGACCAGGGTGATCGCGGCGCGCGCCGGGAGGGTGCGCAGGCCGGTGTAGAAGAGCGGGACCGCGCACCAGGCGTAGCTCGGCGCCAGCACCACCAGCACCGTCCAGGTCGCCACCACCGCGCCGAGCCAGAGCATCCGGCGCACGGTGAGCCGGGCGCCGAGGGCCGGGCCGAGCAGGTACAGGGCAGCCAGCAGCACCGACAGGGCGATCACCCACGGGGTGCGCGGTTCGGGGCCGTGCCGGGCGAGGTAGCGGGCGAGGGAGGCGCCGAGCAGCACGAAGAAGGCCGAGTGCATGACGACGGTGAGGGTGGTGAGCGTGCTGCCGGCATCGCGTTCGGCTTCCCGTACGCCGTGGTCGTCCGTCATGGCCCGCTGCACCGCCTTTCCTCCGCTCGCGTCGCTGAACTGGGCAAACACCTCCATTGTCGGCCCCTCGGGGCGGGCCGGGGGTCAGCCGTTCGGATGACACGCGGGGCGGCGGGCCGGGGTCAGGTGACGCGTACCGGCCGGGCCACCGTCACCTGGTCGAACTCCGACACCCGCACCGTCACCTTCATCGTCCAGGTGCCGGCGACCGGCAGGTCGAGGGTGTCGGTGGCCCAGTAGCCGCCCCGGTCGGCCAGCCGGGCGTCGATCGGGCCGATGTCCTGGGCGTCGAGGGTGAGGGAGAGACGGAGTTCGGGGACGGTGACGAGACCGCCGTCGGGCGCGAAGACGACGGCCTGGACGGAGTTCTCGCCGGTGCGGGCCGGGTCCAGGGTGATCTGCACCGTGCCGCGGCCTCCCGGGGTGCCCGTGTCGTACGGCACGGTCGCGGTGGTCGTGGGCGGCAGCGAGGCCGACGCCCCGGCGCCTGTCGCCCCGGCCGCCGCCTCGGTCACGGCGCGGCTCGGCGGGGTGCCGGTGAGCAGGGTGGTGAGCAGCAGCACCACCATGGCGACGGCCAGCTCGGCGAGGACGGAGCGGCACAGGGCTCGGCGGTGCGGTTCTGGGGACGCTTCGGGTTCGGGTTCGGATTCCGATTCGGGTCCGGATTCCGATTCGGATTCGGGTCCGGATTCCGATTCGGCTTCCTGTTCGGGTTCGCGCGAGGGTGAAGGCGAGGGCTCGGGGTCAGGCCCTGGCCCGGGCTTCGGCTCCTGCGGCGGGCCCGGTGGGGACGCCCCGGCCGGCGGCTTCCCCACCGCGACCACCGCGGCCGCCGTCCCCAGCGCCCCCACCGTCGCCACCGCCCGGACGGCCGTCTCCGTCCGAGGTGCCCCCGCCGGTTCCCCCACCCGCGCGGCCCCGGCCGGCTCCGGCACCCGTTCCCTGACGACCGCCCGGCCGGCCACGCGCGTCCGCACCAGGCGGCGTGAGATCCGGGCCACCGCCAGCAGCAGGATCACCGCGGCCAGTTTGGCGAGCAGCAGTCGGCCGTACGAGGTCCGGGTGAGCGCGTCCAGGGAACCGAGGCCGCGCCAGGACTGGTAGACGCCGGTGATCGCGAGGACGGTGACGGAGAGGAAGGCCAGACGGGAGTAGCGGGTCACCGCGGCGGTCGGGAGGGCGCCGTGGCGCAGGCAGAGCAGGAGTGCGGCGAGGCCGCCGAGCCAGGCCGCCATCGCCAGCAGGTGCAGCACCGAGGAGGTGATCGCCACCGGTACCTGGATCCCGGCGGAGGCGTGCTCGGCGCCCGCCCAGGTGAGGGCGAGGCCCACGGCGAGGGTGGCGCCGGCGGCGAGGACGGCGGGGGTGCGGCGTCTGGGCAGCAGGGCGAGCACCAGCAGCAGGGCCAGCCGGCAGAGCAGGGCCACACCCGGTCGGCCGGTCAGGGTGCGGGCCAGGCCGGCGGGGTCGAGGGCGGTCCAGGGGGCGGTGCCCGCCTCGTAGGGGGCGCGCAGCAGGAGCAGGGCGACGGTGGCCGCGAACAGGGTCCACCAGCCGGCCATCAGCGGCCGGCGCAGGGGACGCGGGTGGGGCGGGCGACAGACGGCGATGAAGGCGGCGGTGCCGAGGAGGAGGGCGGCGGCGAGGTAGGAGAGGTGGCGGGCGAGGGTGTGCAGGGCCTTGGTCGCCGGGTGTTCGGCCGGGCCGGTGTCCGGCGCCGCGGTCGTACGGCTGGGTTCGCCGACGGAGAAGGTGAAGGCGCCGGAGACGGGGTGGCTGTCGGCGGAGACCACGCGCCAGGCCACCGTGTAGGTGCCGGTGCCCAGCTCGCCGGGCACGGTGACGCGGATGGTGTCGTCGCCGCCGGGCAGGTGCCGGGGCTCGTCGAGGTGGGTCCGGCGGCCGTCGGGGCCGAACAGCCGCACCGAGCCCTCCAGCAGGCCGACGGATTCGGTGAAGCCGAGGGTGAGGTGCCGGGGCGCGGACGGGAGGACGCTGCCGTCGCGGGGGTCGGTGGTGCCGAGGGCGGCGTGCGCGGAGGCGGGGGCGGCGGGGCCGAGGAGGAACAGGATCAGCAGGACCACCGTCAGCGCCGGCCGACGGCACAGTCGTACGCCTTCGTGCATCAGATCCGTACTCCCGATGTCCGCGACCGGCCTTCGGGAGGGATACGGACGGCGGGTGCCGGGCGTTCAGCCGGTCACCAGGGCGGACGGGCGGTGACTCCGCCGTCGACCACCAAATCGTGGCCGGTGATCCAGGAGGCGAGCGGCGAGGCGAGGAAGACACAGGCGTCGCCGACGTCCTCGGGGCGTCCGAGCCGGCCGAGCGGGGCCGCCTTCCGCCACCGGCGCACCCCGTCCGGCCAGTCCTCGGCCAGGCCCTCGCGGTCGATCAGGCCGGGGGAGACGGTGTTGACGCGGATGCCGAGGGGGCCGTACTCCAGGGCCGCCGCGCGGGCGTGCATCACGACGGCGGCCTTGGCGGCGCTGTAGTGGGCGTGTCCGGGTGCGGGGGCGCTCGCCTCGATGGAGGCGATGTGGGTGACGGAGCCGCCGTCGCCCATCACCTGAACCGCCGCCTGGGTGCAGGCGAACACGCTGCCCAGGTCGGTGTCGACGACCGTCCGCCACTCCTCGCCGGTCATCGCGGGCAGCTCGCGCACCGGCTGGACGCCCGCGTTGTTGACCAGTGCGGTCAGCCGCCCGCCGCCCCATTCGGCGGCCTCGCGCACCACCCGGTGGCAGGCGTCCTCGTCGGTGAGGTCGGCGTTCAGGACGACGGCCCGGCCGCCCGCAGCGCGGATGCGGTCCGCGACCTCTCGGGCCGGCTCCAGCGCGGTGCGGCAGTGCACGGCGACCGCCGCTCCGGCCTCCGCGAAGCGCAGTGCGATGCCCCGGCCGATGCCTTTGCCCGCGCCCGTGACCAGGGCGACCTGTCCTTCCAGCAGCCTCATGGACGGCACAGTGGCACGATCCGCGCGGCCTCGGCCGGATAGCGCGCCGTCAGCTCGTCCGCGTCGCCGTGCTCGTAGTCGGCGTAGCGGAAGCCGGGTGCCATGGTGCAGCCGAAGAACGTCCAGTCGCCGCCCTCGGCGACCCGCCCGCCCATCCAGGTGCCGGCGGGCACGGTGAGCTGGAGGTGCTGGCCGCCCAGGACGTCCCGGCCGAGCACGGCGGTGCGGGCGGTGCCGTCCGGGGCGAGCAGCAGGAGTTCCAGCGGGTCGCCGAGGTAGAAGTGCCAGATCTCGGCGGTGGGCAGGCGGTGCAGGGCGGAGAAGTCGTCCCGGGTGAGCAGGGCGACGATGGCCGTGCCCTCCGGCCGGCCGTCCGGGCGCTCGGGCCCGGCCCAGGTGCGGCGGAACAGGCCGCCCTCGCGCGGTATCGGTGCGAGTCCGTAGTGCGCGACGAGGGCTTCCGGTGTGAGGGGCGCGGCGCTGTCCGGGGTCACGCCGGGAAGGCTACCTCCCGGCGCAGGAAGGCCAGTTGGGCGCGCTTCTCGGGCAGGTACACGTCCGGCAGGTCGATCTCCGGCAGCACCACCGCCGGGCCCGCCTCGAAGCCCTGCTTGACGAACCGGGCGATGGCCTTGTCGTTGGCCACATCGGGGTCGACGACGATCCGCCGCCGGTCCAGGGTGCGGAAGACGTACCCGTACACGGCGGCCACCAGCCCCGCCGTCCAGCCGGCCCGCGCGCCGCCGGTCGTCGTGGCGGGGGCGAGGAGCAGATGGATGCCGATGTCCCCGGGCTCGGGCGGGTAGCACTCGCTCACCCGGTCCGCCTCCGGCTCGTAGGTCTGGAGCAGGGCGGCCGCGACGCCGTCCTTCACCAGGAGGAAGGCGTGATGGGTGTCGAGGGTGTCCATGTGGGCGTAGGTGTCGGCGACCTGGTCCTGTGTCAGGCCGTTCATGCCCCAGAAGGAGGCTCGTTCCTCGCTGACCCAGCCGTGGATCACCTCGGCGTCGGCCTTGGCGTCGAGGGGCAGGACGCGCACGGTGCCGAAGCCGTCGACCACCTCCTCGTGGACGGTTTCACGTGAAACGTACGGCTCAGACATCGCTCTCCTTCACGAGCTGGTCCCAGTCGGTGACGACCGGGACGAGGTCTCCCCCGGCCCACAGGGGGAGCTGGTCACGGTGGTGCGGCGAGCCGGGCACTCCGGACGCGCCGAACGGCACCACCCAGCGGCTGTCCGTCCGCCGCGCCAGATCCCACACATAGCGGGCGGCCGGTCCACGGGCGGCCAGATCGGTGAGGCCGGGGACCGCGGAGGTGCACAGCACGCAGTCGTGGTCGCCGGACAGACCGGGTTCGTCGTACGGGGTGCCGGTCAGGGCCCGCCAGGCGGCAAGGCGGTGGGTGTCGCCCCAGGTGCCCCCGGGCTGCCGCGCGGCGGTCTCCTCCAGGGCCGCGCGGACCAGAGCCGGGCGGTCGACGCCGTACAGCTCCTCGGCGCGCAGCAGATGTTCGAGGGCGTAGCCGATGCGCACGGTGAGGTTCAGCCAGGGCAGCAGGGCCTCGGGGTAGGCGGGCACCTCGGTGAGCGCGGCGAACGCCGGGTGGGCGGCGAGCCGGCGGACGACCGCGCCGCGCAGTGCGGCGAAGGCGGCTGCGTCGGTGCTGGTGGCGTCCATGCGGCGGTCCCAGCTCAGCAGGCGGTCGCGCAGCGACTCCGTCTCGGGGCCAAGTCCGTCGAGGGCGGCGAGGTGGTCGAGGAGGGGGGCGGCGGAGGCGAGGTGGGTGTCCATGTGGATGGCGGACATGTCACCGGGCGCCCACCGCTCCTTCTCGGCGAGCAGGGCAGCGATGCGATCGGCGCGATGCGGCGGGGCGAACTCGACACCGAGCGGGGCGGCGGGGCCGCGCTGGTTGGCCATGACGGCGACGCCGTCGGTGAGACCCGCGCGGGGCGTCTCGTGCCAGCCGGTCCACTCGTGGCCGGGCTCCCAGGCGGGCACCGGGTGGACCCGGTTGGCGGCCGAACGCTCCGGCACCCGGCCCGCGACCCGATGCAGCGTGCCGCCCTCGGTGTCCGCGGCCTGCACCACGTTGACCGGCTCGGCCCACCGGTCGAAGGCGCGGTCGACGTCGGCGACCGTGCGGGCCCGCAGCAGCGGGAGCAGCGCGTCGAAGCCGAGGTCGGCGGTGACGCGCGGCGGGTACCGCAGGCTGAGGGCGAGCGGGGTGCCGTCGTCGAGGCCCTCGGGTCCGCCGGCGACGACGGGGCCGCGGTCGGTCTCGATGATTTCCACGGGCACGCGTTCCTCGCCGCGCACCTCGATGTACTCGGTGTGCCGCTGGGCGCGCCGCCAGATCCCGTCCGGGCCGAGCGCCTCGACGCCCGCGCCGGTGCGCCGCAGCCGCTCCTCGTACAGGTCCTGGTAGTCGGCCATGGCGTTGGTGATGGCCCAGGCGACGGTGCCGGTGTGGCCGAAGTGGGCGATGCCGGGGACGCCGGGCACGGCGAGGCCGACGACGTCGAACTCCGGGCAGGACAGGTGGATCTGCTGGTAGACGCCGGGGTCCTCGATCCAGCGGTGCGGGTCGCCGGCGATGACCGCCTGCCCGGTGACGGTGCGCTCGCCCGCGACCAGCCAGCCGTTGCTGCCGGAGGTGCCGGGCCCGTCGGTGGCGAACAGGCCGACCGCCTCGGAGCCGAGGTGCCGGACGGCCCGGCCGCGCCAGAGCTTGGCGGGGAAGCCGGCGAACAGGATGTGCGTGGAGACCCAGACGGCGAACGGGGTCCAGGGCTCCCAGTGGCCCGGCGCCAGTCCGGTCTCGGCGAACTCGGGGGTCCGGCGGGCTCCTTCCGCCAGCCCTTCGTTGACGCCGTCGACGTACGCCCGGACGAAGTCCGCCGACTCCGGGTCGCGGGCGGCGAGGGCGTCGAAGCAGCGGCGGGCGGTGTCGGCGAGGCGGGTGCGCCGGGCGAGGAGGTCCCAGGCGAGGGCGTCGGTGCCGAGGAAGGACGCCGAGGTGCCCTGGGCGCGGTGGCGTTCGACCTCCAGCTGCCAGGCGCGGTCGAGCGCGGTGACCCGGCCCTGGACGCGGGCGAGTTCCGGCGCGCTCGCGGCGCGCAGATGCGGGATGCCCCAGGCATCGCGGTAGATCCCGTGGATCCCGTCCGTCTCGGTCGTCACCCCTGTAGCCCTTCTCTGCTTTAGGTTAGGCTCGCCTAACTAAGTCGTGGCGGAATCGTACGCGAGGTGTGAAGAAGGGTCGTGGGGCAGGGTCGGCAACCCTTGCCACACCGGGCACCGGCGCGCGACCCGGCACCGGACGAGAGATCATCGGTCCATGGACGTCACCCTTCGCCTCGCCCAGGACCCCGACGCCGACGCGCTGCTCGGCCGCAGCCCGCTCGCCGCGCTGGTCGGCATGCTGCTCGACCAGCAGATCCCGATGGAGTGGGCGTTCAAGGGGCCCCGGACGATCGCCGACCGGATGGGCGCCGACGACCTGGACGCCCACGAGATCGCCGCCCGCGACCCCGAGGCGTTCGCCGCCGTGCTCTCCGAGAAGCCGGCCGTGCACCGCTACCCCGGCTCGATGGCCAAGCGGATCCAGCAGCTGTGCCAGTACCTCGTCGAGCACTACGACGGTGACGCCGAGGCCGTCTGGAAGGACGCCGGCAGCGGGACCGAACTGCTGAAGCGGCTCCAGGAACTGCCCGGCTTCGGCAAGCAGAAGGCCCAGATCTTCCTCGCCCTGCTCGGCAAGCAGCTCGGCGTGCGGCCCGAGGGATGGCGGGAGGCCGCCGGTGACTACGGGCAGCCCGGGTCCTTCCGCTCCGTCGCCGACATCACCTCGCCGGATTCGCTGGCCAAGGTGCGGGCGCACAAGCAGGAGGCGAAGGCGGCGGCGAAGGCCGCCAAGGCGGCCGGGAAGTAACCCCGGCCCGGGGGTCATCCGGGTGGCCCGCGCCCGGTGGCGGGCGGCCTTGCCAGGGTCCAAGCATGGACCATGAGCGAGGCACCGACGGGCTCCCCGTGGGGACCCGAGTACGACGACCGCAAGGTCCACCACACCCGGCCCACCAGACCCCCCGCGGCCGGCCACGAGCCAGAGCCGCCCTTCGAGGGCCCCCTGCACGCCCTGTCCCGCGCCGCCTGGCAGATCGTGCTGCTCACCGGTGTCGCGTCACTGGTCCTGGGCGTCCTGGTACTGGTCTGGCCGGGCGCCTCACTGCGCGCCGCCGGCGTCCTGTTCGGTCTCTACCTGCTGCTCAGCGGTGTCTTCCAGCTGATCTCCGCGTTCGGCACGCACAAGACGACCGCGCTGCGCGTGCTCGCCTTCGTCAGCGGCACGGTGTCGATCCTGCTGGGCCTGTTCTGCTTCCGCGGGCCCCTCCAGTCCACCCTGCTGCTCGCCCTGTGGATCGGCATCGGCTGGCTGTTCCGGGGCGTCTCGCAGACCCTGGCCGCCGCCTCCGACCCGGGCGTGCCCGCGCGGGGCTGGCAGATCCTCCTCGGCGTCGTCACCCTGCTCGCCGGGATCGTGCTGATCGTCTCGCCGTTCGAATCGGTCGCCGTGCTGACCGTCGTCGGCGGCTGCTGGCTGCTCGCCGTCGGCATCGTCGAGATCATCACCGCCGTACGCGTCCGGGGCCGGGCGCGGCGGATCCCGCGCGAACTGTGACCACCGCCGTCCGTACGCCGAGCGGGCGGATCTCACGGCCCGCGCGATGAACGGCACACGCCCGTCGGGGAGACGTCTTCCGTGAGTGCCGCACCGAGCCTTCCGCGCAGCCGGACCTGGCTGCGGGTGTGCGTCCTGCTGCTCGCCCTGCTGATACCGGGCGCGCACATCGAGGCCGCCGGGACTCCGGTCGTCGCCGGAGAGGCGGCCGAGGCCGACCTGACCGAGGCGGCCCTGCGGCCGATGACACGGACGGCCCAGCGAGCCGTCGTACGGCACCGGCCGGTGCGGCCGGCCGCACCGGCGCCCGGCGCACCCGTGGCCGCCACCACCGGACCCCTGCCGGCCCCGCCCTACCTCCCGCCCGCTCCGCGGTACGTGGTCCTGCGCTGCTGACCGGACCTTCTCCCCCAGGTCAGCACGCGAACCACGACACAAGGAGCACCACCATGCCCACCGATCCCTACGCGGTGCTGCGCGCCCTGCTGCGCGCGGAGGCGGCGCGCAGCGCGCCCAAGCCGGAAACGCAGAAGACCAGGCCGCAGCAGCCGTCGATGAAGAACACGGGCCGCTGAGTCGCCGGTACGGCCCGGTCGGCGCTAGCGCCTCCGCCGGGCCGTGCCGAAGAGGGAGCGGGTGATCTCGCGGCCGATGCCGGTGCCGACGGAGCGGGCCAGGGACCGGAACACGGCGCTGCCGACGACCTGCTCCACGACGGACTCGTCCCGCCCCTCACCGCCCTGCCGGTCCCGCCGCCCGTCCCGCCCGTGGCCGGGTGCCCGTTCCGGGGCCGGTTCCGGCTCGCGCCTGCGCTCCAGCCTCTCGTACGCCGACTCCCTGTCCACAGCCTGTGCATAGCGCTCGAACAGCGGCGAGGACGTCACCGCCCGCTCCAGGACGGCCGGATCGACCGGGCCCATCAGGGACTCCGGGGCGCGCAGCCGGGTCGCGGCCACCGGCGTCGGCGCTCCCCGCTCGCTCAGCACCGTCACCACGGCCTCCCCGGTGCCCAGCCCGGTCAGCAGCTCCTCCAGGTCGTAGGCGGAGTGCGGGAAGGTGCGCACCGTGGCCCGCAGCGCCTTCTCGTCGTCCGGTGTGAAGGCGCGCAGGGCGTGCTGGACCCGGTTGCCGAGCTGGGCGAGGACATCGGCGGGGACGTCCTTCGGGGTCTGGGTCACGAAGAACACCCCGACGCCCTTGGAGCGGATGAGCCGCACGGTCCGCGTGATCGACTCCAGGAACGCCTCGGACGCGTCGTGGAAGAGCAGGTGCGCCTCGTCGAAGAAGAACACCAGCCTCGGCCGGTCGACGTCCCCGACCTCCGGCAGATCGTGGAACAGATCGGCCAGCAGCCACATCAGGAAGGTGGAGAACAGCAGCGGCCTGTCCTGTACGGCGGGCAGCTCCAGCACGGAGACGACGCCCCGGCCGTCCTCCGCCGTCCGCAGGAACTCCGCCGTGTCGAACTCCGGCTCCCCGAAGAAGGCGCCCATGCCCTGCGCCTCGAACGCGGTCAGCGAGCGCAGGATCACCCCGGCGGTGGCCGCGGACAGCCCGCCCAGACTCCTCAGCTCGGCCCTGCCCTCGTCGGAGGTGAGGAAGGCGACGACCGCCCTGAGGTCCTTCAGGTCGAGAAGCTCCAGGCCCTTGGCGTCCGCGTAGTGGAAGACCAGGCCGAGGGACTGCTCCTGGACCGGGTTCAGGCCGAGCGCCTTCGACAGCAGCACCGGGCCGAAGCCGGTGACGGTGGCGCGCACCGGAATGCCGTGGCCGAGACCGCCGAGCGCGTAGAACGCGGCGGGAAAGCCGGTCGCCGTCCACTCCTGGCGCACCTCGGCGGCGCGCGAGCGCAGCTTGTCGCCGGCCACGCCCGGTTCCGCGATGCCGGAGACATCGCCCTTGACGTCGGCGAGGAACACCGGCACGCCCTGCGCCGACAGCTGCTCGGCGATCAGCTGGAGCGTCTTGGTCTTGCCGGTGCCGGTGGCGCCCGCGACCAGACCGTGCCGGTTGAGCATCGCCAGCGGGATCCGCACCCGCGCGTCCGGCAGGCACCGCCCGTCCCACAGCAGGGCGCCCAGATCGAGTGCGGGCCCGGCGAAGGCGTAACCGGAGGCGATCTCCAGGGCCTGGCTCGGGAGGGCGGGGGTGGTCGGCGGCACCTCGGGCACGGTGGCGCCGGGCAGGGTCTCGCGGTCGCCCATGACAGCTCTCTCCCCTCGACCCGGTTTCCGTTTCGCCCCGATTGACGGCATCTTTTCCAGCGTCGCACTCGCTCTTCATGGCTGCGCCCGGAACGTCTGGCCCGGTAGGCTTTCCGTGTGATCTTCAAGCGCATCGGAAACGGCCGGCCGTACCCCGACCACGGCCGGGAAAGCACCCGGCAGTGGGCGGACGTCGCGCCGCGCCCGGTCCGCCTCGATCAGCTCGTGACGACCAAGCAGCAGCTCGACCTGGAGACGCTGCTCGCCGAGGACTCCACCTTCTACGGCGACCTCTTCGCGCATGTCGTGAAGTGGCAGGGCGACCTCTATCTGGAGGACGGTCTGCACCGCGCGGTGCGCGCGGCCCTCCAGCAGCGCCAGGTGCTGCACGCCCGCGTGCTCGAACTGGACTGACCCGCCCGCCGGGCCCGTGCTTGGCCCTTTCGGGTTCTTTCATATTTTCGCGCGCCGCGTCGAATGATCATCTAGTAGGCATCGCCGCCCGGGAGCACTACGCTGCGCCCATGAGCATGCTGACTCCTCCCGGCATGGGCGGCCAGTACCGGATCACGGGGGACAAGTACCCGCGGATGCGCCGACCGCGCCGGCGCGGCAGGCTCGTGCTGCTCGTCACCGCCTCCGCCGCCGGCCTCGGCCTGCTCGGCTGGGGCACGCTCCAGCTCGTCGACGTCTTCACCGGCGGCGACAAGGCCTCGGCGGCCGGCGCCAAGGTCGGCTGCGCCACCGGGGCGAGCCCGTCGCCGGGCGCTTCCCGGGCGGCGGCAGACCTGCCCGAGCCCGGCACGATCACCGTCAACGTGCTCAACGCGACCACCCGCACCGGCCTCGCCAAGAAGACCGCGGACGAGCTGAAGAAGCGCGGCTTCCGCATCGGCGACGTGGGCAACGCGCCGAAGGAGTACGACAAGAAGGTCAAGGGTGCCGGGATGGTGCTCGGCCCGGCCACCTCGCTGAACACCTCGCTGCCGGTGCTCGCCACCCAGCTCCCGGCCGCCGAACGCCGTACCGACGCGGCACGCGAGGGCGCCACCCTGGACCTCGTCCTGGGCGACGCCTTCAAGGAACTGGCGGCGAAGCCGGCCGCCGACAAGGCCCTGGCCGCCCTGACCGCCCCGGAACCGGCACCGAGCGCGTCGAAGAAGACCTGCTGACCCGAGAGCCAGGGGGCCGGTGGGCCGAGGCGCCCTCGGCCGGCCGGGGCGCCCGCGGAACGTCGCGAACCGGTGGAGCCTTACTCCGCCGAGCCGTACATGCGGTCGCCCGCGTCGCCGAGGCCCGGCACGATGTAGCCGTGCTCGTTGAGGCGCTCGTCGACCGAGGCGGTCACCACCGTCACCGGCGTGCCGGCCAGGGCGCGCTCCATGACCTCGACGCCCTCCGGGGCGGCCAGCAGCACCACGGCGGTGACATCGTCCGCGCCGCGCTTGATCAGCTCCTGGATCGCCGCGACCAGCGTGCCACCGGTGGCCAGCATCGGGTCGAGGACGTACACCTGGCGGCCGGAGAGGTCCTCCGGCATCCGGGTGGCGTACGTGGAGGCCTCCAGCGTCTCCTCGTTGCGGATCATGCCGAGGAAGCCCACCTCGGCGGTCGGCAGCAGCCGGACCATGCCGTCCAGCATGCCGAGCCCGGCGCGCAGGATCGGCACCACCAGCGGGCGCGGGTGGGACAGCTTCACGCCGGTGGTCCGCTCGACCGGCGTCTGGATGTCGACCTGCTCGGTGCGCACATCACGGGTCGCCTCGTAGGCGAGCAGGGTGACCAGCTCGTCGGCGAGACGGCGGAAGGTCGCGGAGTCGGTGCGCTGATCGCGCAGCGTGGTGAGCTTGTGGGCGACCAGGGGGTGGTCGACGACGTGGAGACGCATGCCTCAACAGTAACCGCGCCTGCCAGGCCTTTCCGCTCGTCGGACGGTGGCGTCAAACCCGCCGTCCGGGGGAAAGTGGAGGGACGGATGGGGAGGTGTGCCTGTGCCCGAGTTGCCGGACCTGCCCGAGCACGACCCGGCGAACGCCGAGTCCCGCCCGGAGACCGACACCGAACGCCGCCGACGGCGGGCGCGGTTCCTGCGAGAACTCGCCGAGGCCCGGGAACTTCGTGATCGCGTCCAGCCCCGCCGCGCGAAGGCGGCCCGGCTGCGCCACGCGATGCGTATGCGAACGTTCCGCTGGTAGGCGGCCGGGTCCGGGATTCGCGGGAAGATCCGCGCGCGGTACGGGCGTTGTGGGGGTGGGCATGCGTGAACGCCGTCGAAAGCCGCGTACGATCCGCAGGTGGTGGCAACGAGTCTGCTGGTGAGTCGTTCGCGGACGCGCGATCAAAACAGCAGGACACAGGGAGCCGAAGACGTCCCCTGAACGCCTTGTTTCTGCCACGATTCCGAGTGGGTGGGGCTCGGAGCCCTCGACTCCCCGCCCGTAACCTCCGCCGGGGGGACCCCCAACCGGCACGCCTAAGACCAGTGGGAGAGTCACGGTGTACTTCGCCGCACTGCTCGCGCGCACCGAAGACGGGTGGGAAGCGAGCGACACAGAGCTCGACGATGTGGAAACCCTGTCGGATCTGGCCGACCTGGCCCGGGAAGCCTCTCCCGACGAGGACACGGTGCTCGTCCTGATCGAACAGGAGGACGCCTGGTTCGGCGTCGTCCGGGTCGACGGCGAGGACGACCCCCGGATCTACGTCTCGGACGCCGCCGCCGCTGCCCGCAGCAGCTACGGCGAGATCCTGCTCACCGACGAACTGCTCGGCAGGGAGCCCGGCGACGACGACGCCGACCTGGACTCCCTCGACCTCGACGGCACGGAGGACGGTGAGTCGGAGGACGAGGACGCCGACGACCCGGCCGAGGCCGCCGGCTCCGCCGATTCCGTGCCGCACGGCCCGGTCGGCGACGCCGGTCTCCTGGACGACCTGGGGATCGACGCCAAGGAGCTGCTGACCCTGGAGGGCGACGCGGTCAACACGATCGCCGACTCCCTCGGCGCCGCGGACGTCCTGGAGGCGGTGCGCTGACCACCCCGCCCGGCACCGGCTCCGCTCCGGACCCGGTGCGTGACCGCTGGCGGGCCGCGATGCGGCTCGCCCTGGAAGAGGCCCGGCAGGCCGCCCGGGGCGGTGACGTCCCGGTCGGCGCGGTCGTGCTCGCGCCGGACGGCACCACGGTCCTCGCGGCCGGCCACAACGAGCGCGAGGCGACCGGCGACCCGACCGCGCACGCGGAGGTGCTGGCGATCCGCCGGGCCGCCGAGCGGCTCGGCGAGTGGCGGCTGTCCGACTGCACCCTGGTGGTCACGCTGGAGCCCTGCACGATGTGCGCGGGCGCCCTCGTGCAGTCCCGGGTGGACCGGGTCGTCTACGGCGCCCGCGACGACAAGGCGGGCGCGGCCGGCTCCCTCTGGGACGTCGTCCGCGACCGCCGGCTCAACCACCGTCCCGAGGTGATCGAGGGCGTGCTCGCCGACGAGTGCGCCCGGCTTCTGACGGACTTCTTCCGCGCCCGCTGAGCTCCGGTGCGCCGGGAGGCACGGGGAAACGGATTTCGGACCACGGGCCACCGTGTTGTAAGGTCTCTCTCGGTAGCGTGTCCGAGCGGCCGAAGGAGCTCGCCTCGAAAGCGAGTGTGGCGCAAGTCACCGAGGGTTCAAATCCCTCCGCTACCGCAGGTAGAAGGGGCGCCCGGTTCATCGAACCGGGCGCCCCTTCGGTTTCCGTCTCAGTTTGTCTCACCTGGGCAAGGCAGAGCACGGCTGGTGTCACTCACACCCCCGCCTCCCTGTCTTGTTCGATGAACCGCCCCGATCAGAGCGCCGGTCCACGCGCTGAACACTGATTTGCGCCTCGTGCCCTGGACGACCAGGCTGGTAGATGAGCATCACGAGCGCGCGGGACGTGATGAGTCGGACCATAGGCCGCGACGTGCGTGCGACTGTTTCGGGATCACACACCGCGTGGTGGAGGACGATCTCTCATGGACAACCCCAACGAAGAACTCGTTCAACTGACTTTCGGCGGCGCTTTTTCCGAAGGGGCATCCGACTTCTGGGCCGTGTGGTGCCCTCAAGAGCGGCACTTCGTCGAAGACGACATACGGCTCAACCAATTCCAGGCACAGCAGGTGGCCGACCGGCACAACGAGCCGACTCAGCACAGGGCGCAGCCCTACCATGTCCAGTTCACGCAACCAGCCTGACTGGACGGCTTCGAGCTGAGTGCACCTCTGCGCGCTTTCAGCGTCGCGTGCACCAACCGCGCCTGTCACCGTCACCATCCAGTGATCGGTGGCTCGTCTCCTGTCCACAGGAGACGAGCCACCGATCGCAGCACCCAGTTGCCATTTGAGGCCCTTGCGCGTTCAGGCAGCGACCGAGGCCGGGGCAAGGCGTAAGCGGATCGCCGTCTCCCCCGGCACGGACCTGCTCGCGCACGCAGACCGTTGACCCTTAAATAAGATGTGAGCACTGAGGTGGCAGTTACACTCACCGCCGTCAGCAAAGGGCCCCTCGGGGCGTGGACGGGCACAGGGGAGGCCGTGGTGGCGGTGAACGCCAAGAAGATCGCCGTCTATCTGGTCGTGGTCTTCGTGCTGTACGTGATCATCACCGACCCGGCCAAGGCCGCCGACTACGTCCAGATAGGCTTCGAGGGCATATCGGACGCGGCCAAGGCCCTCGGCGACTTCGCGACGTGGGTCGCCAACGGAGGAAAGTGATGATCCGCCACCTGGTCCTCTTCAAGCTGAACGAGGGCGTCGACCGCGACGACCCGCGCGTGGTGAAGGGCGTCGAGGCGTTCCGCGCGCTCGACGGCAAGATCGACGAGATCCGCTTCTGGGAGCTGGGCTGGAACCTCAGCGACCGCCCCATCGCCTACGACTTCGCCATCAACTCGGGCTTCGACGACGCCGACGCGCTGCGCCGGTACGTGGAGCACCCGGAGCACCAGGCGGGGGTGGCGCTCTGGAAGGAGTTCGCCACCTGGGTGATCGCGGACTACGAGTACTGAGCCCCCGCGCCCCCGCGCGCCCGAGCCCTCCGCCGGAACGGCGGGGGGCTTTCGTGCACTTACGCCTCAACTCATCCCTCAACACGGGGTTATGGGGTGCTTGCACACAGTGCACATGTCTTGTGATGCTATGACCGCTTTTGACGGATTGGTTGACGGATGAGTTGACGGGTGAGTTGACGGATGAAGAGGTGGCGTTGACCGTGTCGGCCAGTACTGCGCCGCCCCAGGAAGCAGCCGCACCGCGCAGCCGCGGTGCCGACACCCGGGCCCTCACCCAGGTGCTCTTCGCCCAGCTCAAGGAGCTCCAGCCGGGCACGCCGGAGCACGACCGGGTGCGCGGGGCGCTGATCGAGGCCAACCTGCCGCTGGTGCGCTACGCGGCCGCCCGTTTCCGCTCCCGCAACGAGCCGATGGAGGACGTCGTCCAGGTTGGCACCATCGGACTGATCAACGCCATCGACCGCTTCGACCCGAACCGGGGCGTGCAGTTCCCGACCTTCGCGATGCCGACCGTGGTCGGCGAGATCAAGCGCTACTTCCGCGACAACGTGCGCACCGTCCACGTACCGCGCCGGCTGCACGAGCTGTGGGTGCAGGTCAACAGCGCGACCGAGGACCTCACCACCGCCTTCGGGCGCTCCCCGACCACCGCCGAGATCGCCGAGCGGCTGCGGATCACCGAGGAGGAGGTGCTGTCCTGCATCGAGGCCGGGCGGTCGTACCACGCCACCTCGCTGGAGGCGGCCCAGGAGGGCGACGGGCTGCCCGGCCTGCTCGACCGGCTCGGCTACGAGGATCCCGCGCTGGACGGCGTGGAGCACCGCGATCTCGTCCGGCACTTGCTGGTGCAACTGCCCGAGCGCGAGCAGCGGATCCTGCTGCTGCGCTACTACAGCAATCTGACCCAGTCCCAGATCAGCGCCGAGCTCGGCGTCTCCCAGATGCATGTCTCCCGGCTGCTGGCGCGCAGCTTCCAGCGGCTGCGGTCGGCGAACCGGATCGAGGCGTGAACACCCGTACGGAGCCGTTTGCGGGACCGCTGAATCGAACCGGCGCACAACCGAAAACCTGATCTACCGGTCACCGTTGCGAGCGAATCGCTCACCTGGGCTCTTGCCGGTGGAATCGCGGCGAAAGCCCGTCAGACCCCTTGTTTCCAGGGCGGATTCGCATCTTGCATGTCGACATGTCACTACAGCGTGTTGCCGACATGTGACATTCTGCGGAAAGCGCGTTTGCCGGTGCCTCGGCTCCGGTATTCAGGTGAAGGCTGCGTTCCTCGGTGGGAGCGTCCGCCGTACCGTCCCGCGACCCAAAGGGGGTGGCATGTCCGCAGACCAGGGCAGCTCGAAGGTGCTCACGCTCACGAAGAGCGAGGCAGCGACCGTCGAGCCCGACGTGCTCGACGACGTCACGGCCATCGAGGCCGCGCCGGCCCTCCCCGCGGCAGAGGTACCGGTGGTACCGGCCTCCGGGGACATCGACACCCGCACCCTGTCCCGCTCCCTGTTCCTGCGGCTCGCCGCACTCGACGAGGACAGCCCCGAGCGTGCCTACGTCCGGGACACCCTGATCGAGCTCAACCTCCCCCTCGTGCGCTACGCGGCCGCCCGGTTCCGCTCCCGCAACGAGCCGATGGAGGACATCGTCCAGGTCGGCACCATCGGCCTGATCAAGGCCATCGACCGGTTCGACTGCGAACGCGGCGTGGAGTTCCCGACCTTCGCGATGCCGACGGTGGTCGGTGAGATCAAGCGGTTCTTCCGGGACACCTCGTGGTCGGTGCGCGTGCCGCGCCGCCTCCAGGAGCTGCGGCTCGCGCTGACGAAGGCCAGCGACGAGCTGTCCCAGAAGCTGGACCGCTCCCCGACGGTCGGCGAACTCGCCACCGTGCTGGGCGTGTCCGAGGAGGACGTGGTCGACGGCCTCGCGGTCGGCAACGCGTACACCGCGTCCTCGCTGGACTCGCCGGCCCCCGAGGACGACGGCGGCGAGGGCTCGCTGGCGGACCGGCTCGGGTACGAGGACTCGGCGCTGGAGGGCGTGGAGTACCGCGAGTCCCTGAAGCCCCTCCTCGCCAAGCTGCCGCCGCGCGAGCGCCGCATCATCATGCTGCGCTTCTTCGCCAACATGACCCAGTCGCAGATCGGCGAGGAGGTCGGCATCTCCCAGATGCATGTCTCCCGGCTGCTGACCCGGACCCTGGCGCAGCTGCGGGAGGGGCTCATCTCCGACTGACGCGTCCGACTGACGCGTCCGACTGACGCGTCCGACTGACGCCGGGCCGATCGTCCGGCCGCACCGGGTCGGGCGTCGCTCACACGAACCGGACTCGTGGCCGCCGAGGCGCCGTGAAGGCTGCGTCGGCGGCCGTCGTGTGTCCGGGCGCCGTCACGACGGCGCGGCCGGTGCTTACTTCAGCGCCAGCCAGGCGACCGCGGCGACGATCGCCACGGCGACGACGACTCCGACGATCAGGCCGATACGGGGGCCCGCCGGGGCGGACGCCTGCTGCTGGGCCGGGGGCGCCTCGTCGACGAACGCGCGGAACATCTGGGTGCTGCCTGCGGGGTCGTGATTGCCCTGCGGGTTCTGGGTGTTGGCCATGCGCGAGACCCTAGCGAAGAGACCGGGCAAGCCCAAGGCCGGGTCCGCGGGGCCGGTGCTCGGGCACCGCCGCAGGGCCATCAGGACCGCCCTTCCCGCCGCCACCTGCGCCTTTACGACCGCCAATACTTGCCTTTGCCAAGTTTTTATGCCCCGCATGCCCGTTTTCGTTTGCCTGCGGCAACCATCCATTCCTATGGTTGCCCTAAGCAACAAAGAACCCGGGAGATGCCCTATGGCCGAGCAGGCGCAGTACGAGGAGCTCGTGCGTCAGTTCAGTGCCTTCGGAGCCGTGAAGCGGGAGATGGGACGGATCCTGCCGCCCGACTGCCCCGCCGGCTCCGCCGCCGTGCTGACGCTGCTCGGCCGGCACGGCGACATGCGGATGAGCAGGCTCGCCGAGCTGCTGAGCGTGGACATGTCGGTGACCAGCCGCCATGTCGCCCATCTCGCCGAGCGCGGCTGGATCGAGCGCTCCCCCGACCCGGCCGACAAGCGCTCCCGCATCCTGCACCTCAGTCCGGCCGGCGAGACCCGGTTGGACGAACTGTCCGAGCGGACCACCCGGCTGCTCGCCGAACGGCTGAGCGACTGGTCCGACGAGGACGTCGGCCGGCTCATCGGGCTCATGGCCCGGCTGCGGGCCAGCTTCGACGACTGCCGTGCCGCACCGCAGCGGCCACCGCGCCCCCCGGCACCGCCGGAGGCCGAGCACCCGGCACGCACCACCCGTACACCCGCATCAACGACGTAAGCAAAGGAAGCCCATGGCAACGACCACACCAGCCGGTGTGCGGGCCCACGCCAAGCACGGGGGAGGAGCGCACTCCCCCGGCGGCGCCTCGATGACCCACCGGCAGATCATGGAGGCGCTCTCCGGGCTGCTGCTCGGCATGTTCGCCGCCATCCTGTCCTCGACGATCGTCACCAACGCCCTGCCGGAGATCGTCTCCGACCTCGGCGGCGGCCAGAGCGCCTACACCTGGGTCGTCACCTCCTCGCTGCTGGCGATGACGGCCTCCACCCCGCTGTGGGGCAAGCTCGCCGACCTGGTCAGCAAGAAGGCGCTCGTCCAGATAGCCCTGCTGGTCTACGTCGTCGGCTCGGTGATCGCCGGTCTGTCGCAGAACCCGGCGATGCTGATCACCGCGCGGGCCGTGCAGGGTCTGGGCGCCGGCGGTCTGTCCGCCCTGGCGCAGATCATCATGGCCGCGATGATCTCCCCGCGTGAGCGTGGCCGCTACTCCGGCTACCTCGGTGCGACGTTCGCGGTCGCGACCGTCGGCGGCCCGCTGCTCGGCGGTGTCATCACCGACACCGACTGGCTCGGCTGGCGCTGGTGCCTCTACGTCGGTGTGCCGTTCGCGCTGATCGCGCTGGTGGTGCTGCAGAAGACGCTGCACCTGCCGGTCGTCAAGCGGAAGGTCAAGGTCGACTGGGCCGGCGCCTTCTTCGTCACCGCCGCCGTCTGCCTGCTGCTCGTCTGGGTGACCTTCGCCGACGACAAGTACGACTGGATGTCCTGGCAGACCGGTGTCATGGTCGGCGGCGCGATCGTGCTGACGCTGGTCTTCCTGTTCGTCGAGACCAAGGCCGCCGAGCCGATCATCCCGCTGCGCCTGTTCAGGAACCGCACCATCACGCTGGCCTCGCTGGCCTCGCTGTTCGTCGGTATCGCGATGTTCGCCGGCACCGTCTACTTCAGCCAGTACTTCCAGCTGGCCCGCGACAAGTCGCCGACGATGTCCGGCGTCATGACCATCCCGATGATCGGCGGCCTGTTCGTGTCGTCGACGGTCTCCGGCCAGATCATCACCAAGACCGGCAAGTGGAAGGCCTGGCTGCTGGCGGGCGGCGTGCTGCTGACGGCGGGCCTCGGCCTGCTCGGCACCATGCGCTACGACACCCCGTACTGGCACATCGCGATCTTCATGGCGCTGATGGGTCTCAGCGTCGGCATGATGATGCAGAACCTCGTGCTCTGCACCCAGAACCAGGTGGCCCCGAGCGACCTCGGTGCCGCGTCCTCCGTGGTGACCTTCTTCCGGTCCCTCGGCGGTGCGGTCGGCGTCTCGGTGCTCGGCTCCGTGATGTCCAGCCGCATCACCCACTACGCGTCGGACACCATCGGCCAGCTCAGCCCGCAGGAGCAGGCGGCGGCCGCCCAGGCCTCCGGCAGCGGCGCCATCCCCGACATGGACCTGCTCCCCGAGGGCATCCGCACCTGGCTGGAGAGCGCCTACGGCCACGGCATCGCCGACATCTTCCTGTACGTCGCCCCGATCGCCCTGCTCGCCTTCCTCGTGACCCTGTTCATCAAGGAGGTCCCGCTGCGGTCGACCGGCGCCCTGGCCCAGGCCGCCGAGGCCGACGCCGCGGCTCAGGCCGGCGCCCCGGCCGCCGACACGTCGGTGCCGGCCCGGGCCACCACCGCCACCGCCACCGCCGGCCCCGAGGGCACCCAGCCGCTCGCCGCCGTCGCCACGGTGGCCGCCCCGGCCGAGTCCACCGGCGGCGGCATCCCGGTCCGCGGCCAGGTCCGCGGCGCCGAGAGCGCACCCGTCCCGCAGGCCGCGGTCACGCTGATCTCGCTCTCCGGGCGCCAGCTGGGCCGCTCCGTCACCCAGGCCGACGGCTCCTACGCGCTGGACGCGCCGAGCGCGGGCTCGTACGTCCTGATCGCCTCCGCCGACGGCTTCCAGCCGCAGGCCTCCACGATCATCGTGAACGACGAGCCGGTGGCGTACGACATCCTGCTCAGCGGCACCAGCGGACTGAGCGGTGTGGTCCGGGCCGCCGACGGCGCGCTGCCGGTGAAGGACGCGATGGTCGTCGTCACCGATGTGCGCGGCGATCTGCTGGCCGGCGCGGCCACCGGGGAGCACGGCGAGTTCGGCTTCGCCGAGCTGGTGCCCGGTCCGGTGACCGTCGCGGTGAACGCCGCCGGATACCGGCCGCGCGCCCTGCCCGTCGAGGTCGGCGGCACCGGGGTCACCCGGGTCGAGATCGACCTGGACGCCGGGGCCCGCGTACAGGGCGTGATCCGCGCCCCGCACGGCCCCCTCGCGGACGCCCGCGTGACGCTGGTCGACGCGGCGGGCAACGTGGTCGGCTCCGCCACCACCGGGTCGGACGGGGCGTACGCCTTCACCGACCTCGACAGCGGCGAGTACACGGTGATCGCGACCGGCTACCCGCCGGTGGCGACCGCGCTGACGGTCACCGGCACCGGCGCCGACGACCACGACGTCACGCTCGCCCACCCCGGCGAGTAACCCCGACCCCGGCCCGGGGGGGGGGCGGGGTGGGGGGGGGGGGCGGCCCCGGCGGCGGGGAGAGGAGGCGGTGTTGTTT
>NZ_JBEPAL010000070.1:0-27460 GCF_040298625.1 Streptomyces sp. NPDC001532 | reverse complement strand
CCCCGGCCCGGGGGGGGGGGCCCCCCCCCCCCCCCCCCCCCCCCCCCCCCCCCCCCGGGGGGTGCGCGCCGCCCCCGTCCCCACGGGTCGGCGCGAGCAGACCGGCCGTCCAGTCATCCCGTGGACGGCGCGGCCCGGTTCTCAGGTGAGGCCGAGTGCCGGGAGCACGGCGGCCTCCACGAAGCGGACCAGGTAGTCCGCGTCGGCGTACCGGCCCTCCAGGACGGGCCTGACGCGCAGGACTCCGAAGAGCTGCGCGGGTACGTAGCTCAGCGCCGGATGGTCGGCGGCGACCTCGCCCCGCTCGACGCCGCGCCGCAGGATCTCCTCCAGCGCCGCGAGCTCCGGCTCCACCAGGGCCTCGCGCAGCGCGCAGGCCAGTTCCCTGTCCTGGGTCACCGCGTGGCCGAGGGCCTGGTGCAGCTTGGTGTCCTTCGCCGACCACCCGGCGATGCAGCGGGCCACCTCGCGCAGGTCGTCGGCGAGCGAGCCGGTGTCGATGCCGGCGAAGCGTACCCGCCGGTTGGAGCGCAGGGCCGCCGCGACGAACTGCGGCTTGGTCCGCCACTGCCGGTAGAGCGTGGACTTGCTGCACCGGGTGCGCTGGGCGACGCCCTCCATGGTCACGGCGTCGTAGCCGCACTCGCGGATCTGTTCGAGGACGGCGTCGAAGAACTCCTGCTCACGCTCGGGCGTGATCTTGGAGCGGCGCGAGGCGACGACCGTGTCCGGTCCGTCCGCGGCCTGCGACGTCATCGGCTCTTCTCCCTGGCTCGAGTCGGGTTCGAGTGCTGCCTACCAGTGTGGTGCATCCCGTGCCCCGCACGGACGGCCTCCACACGGCCGGCGTCCACGCGGGGCGGCGTCCGCACGAGTGGCGTCCGTGCGGTGTGTCCGGGTCCGTGGGGCGATCCGTGTGGCGCACCACACCGATACGCAAGTGTACCGGTACTCGACCGTATCGGTACACTTGCGTATCGGTACGCGGTCGTATCGATGACATCGAGGCCGGAGTACCGCCGAGCCACAAGCTCCGCATGTACCACCCACGCACCACCGTCAGCGAAAGGGCCGGGGGATGAATGCCCGCACCGAGCCTGCAGAGGCGGAGCCGGACGCGATAGCGCGGCCGCCGCTCGTCCGTGAATTCCTGCTCGTCGCAGGGCTCTTCCTCCTGTACAAGGGGGGCCGCCGGCTGGCGACCGGCCACACCGACGAGGCGTTCCGCAACGCTCATCGGGTCTGGGACCTGGAACGAGCCGTCCACCTGCCCGGCGAGGGCGCGGTGCAGTCCCTGCTGCTGCACGGCGACACGCTCGCGCACCTCGCGAACACCTACTACGCGGCCGTGCACTTCCCGGCCACCGCGGCCTTCCTCGTCTGGCTGTACCTGCGCCGGCCCGGGCACTACCGCTGGGCGCGCCGGGTGCTGGCCGCCGTGACGGGCGCCGCGCTGGTGCTGCATCTCACGTTCCCGCTCGCCCCGCCCCGGATGCTCGCGGCGGCGGGCCTGGTCGACACGGGGCGGGTCTACGGGCCGTCGGTGTACGGACCGCCGTCCACCGACACCCTGTCCAACCAGTTCGCGGCCATGCCGTCGCTGCACTTCGGCTGGGCGCTGATGGTGGCGGTCGGCCTGATCGCCGCCACCCGGTCCCGGCTGCGGTGGCTGTGGCTGCTGCATCCGCTGGTGACCCTGCTGGTGATCGTGGGCACGGCGAACCACTACTGGCTCGACGCGCTGGTCGCGGCCGCACTCCTCGGCCTCGCCCTCGCGGTGCCGCGCCCGCCGGTGCGGAGCACCGTCACGCGGTCCACGGCGCCCTCCTCCGCGCCGCCGAAGCCGCCGACACCGGCGCCGACACCGACAGCGACACCGACAGCGACACCGCCAGCGGCTCCTGCCCGTGCCGCTGCCGGGAAGCCCGAGCTGGTGGAGGCGGGCCGATGAGCGCCACCGTCCTCGCCCTGGTGCTGTCCATGTTCTCCGCCGTCGGCTACGCGGCCGCCGCCGTCGCCCAGGAGCGGCTGGCCTCGCGCGGCGACGGCTCCGGCGTGGTGCGGTTGCTGGGCAGCGCCGCCTGGTGGGTGGCCGTGGCGCTGAACGCCACCGGCGCCCTCCTGCACGTCGTCGCCCTGAAGTACGGTCCACTGACCGTGGTGCAGCCGCTCGGCGCGCTCACCCTGGTCGCCGCGGTGCCGCTGGGCGCGCGGATCGCCGGGCGGCGGGTCAGCCGGGCCGAGTGGCGGGGCACCGCCCTCACCCTGGCGGGCCTCGCCGCGGTGCTCGTCACGGCGTCCGGCCCCGCGCCCGACGATGTGCTCAGCGTCCCCGAGGCTCTGGCCGTCGCCGGCGTCACGGCGGTGCTGATCGGCTCGCTCGCCCGGCCCGGCGCCCGCCCGGGCCTGCGGCACGCCACCGCCTCCGGGATCGCCTCGGGTGTCGCCTCCGCGCTCACCCAGACCGTGACCGTCGCCGCCACGGACCGCTCCGGCCAGGTGCTGAGCGTCCAGGTGATCGGCGTGGCGCTGCTCGTCGCAGCCCTCGCCGCCGGTGGGCTGCTGCTGTCGCAGACCGGCTACCGGGGCGGCCTGGGCGCGCCGCTCGCGATGGTGACGCTGGCCAATCCGGTGGCCGCCGCGGTGATCGGGCTGTCGCTGCTCGGCGAGCGCTTCCGGGGCGGGCCCGCCGGGGTGCTGCTGGCCCTGGCCGGGGCCGGCCTGGCGTCCTGGGGCGTGGTCCTGCTGGCGCGTACGGCACCGCAGCCCCCGACCGCCGCGGAGCCGGTCCCCGCCGCACTGCCGCCGGAACCGGCCCTGCCCGCCGTACTGCTGCCCGAACCGGCTCTGGTGCCCCGGCGGACGCGGCCGGATCCGGGGCACCTCACCCCGCTCTGAGCCGCGGCGCCGGGACGACCGCGGTGGCCCGGAGAGCGGGGAGGGCGGGGCCTACTCGGTGACGATCGCCGGGTCGCTCACGCCGGGCCGCCCGTTCTCGACGTGCCCGGCGAAGCGCCGCAGCCAGGCCGGGCCTGCGTCGGAGGTGACCGTGAGGTCGTACCAGCGCCGGCTCGCGGCCAGGTCGACGGTGTGCCGCACGACAGCGCCGGGCCGCACCCGCACGGACCGCGCGGGGCCGCCGTAGCCGTCGGCCACGGTCAGCCGGACCGTCGCGGACCCCTTGTTGGTGAAGGTCAGCTCGATGTCGTCGCCCGCGTGCCGGGCGGTCACCTCGGGGCCGGCCGTCCGGTTCGGGCCCTTGAAGACCCGCAGGAAACCGTTGGGCCCGTGCACGGTCAGGTCGTACGCGCCCCCGGAGTACGCCGAGTTCCAGGTGTCGGAGATCGTCTTGCCGGCCTCGGTGGTGTAGGTCCAGGGACCGTCGCCGCGGTTGCCGGAGGTGACCAGGAAGGCGGCCCCGGCCTTCGCCCCCGAGGCGAAGGCCAGGGTGAACTTCCCGGCCGCCACGTCCGCCGCGCCGTCCACCACCGGGGCGTACTTCAGCGGGCGGGCGGGGCGCAGTCCGGGCTCCTGACGGGGCATGTCGGGGTGCGCGGGCGGCGTCGGACGGTAGTCGGGGTGGCGCTCGCGGTCCGGCGGCGCGTAGCCGTCGGTGTCGGGCAGCGCGGCGGGCCGGCTGTCCTTGCGGGAGAAGTCGAACGCCGCGGTCAGATCACCGCAGACGGCCCGCCGCCAGGGCGAGATGTTCGGCTCGTGGACACCGAAGCGGCGCTCCATGAACCGGATGATCGAGGTGTGGTCAAGGGTCTCCGAGCAGACGTAGCCGCCCTTGCTCCATGGCGACACGACCAGCATGGGCACCCGCGGGCCGAGGCCGTAGGGGCCGGCCGGGCGCTTGCTGTCGCCCGGGTAGAGGTCGAGGGAGACGTCCACGGTGGACCGGCCCCGCGCCGCGGACTCCGGCGGCAGCGGCGGCACCACGTGGTCGAAGAAGCCGTCGTTCTCGTCGTACGTGATGAACAGGGCCGTGCGGGCCCAGACCGCCGGGTTGGAGGTCAGCGCGTCCAGCACCTGCGCGATGTACCAGGCGCCGTAGTTCGACGGCCAGTTCGAGTGCTCGGAGAAGGCCTCGGGGGCGGCGATCCAGGAGACCTGCGGCAGGGTGCCGGCCTTGACGTCGGCGCGCAGCCGGTCGAAGTAGCCGTCGCCGTTCTTGACGTCGGTGCCGGTGCGGGCCTTGTCGAACAGCGGGTCGCCCGGCTGGGCGCTGCGGTAGCTGTTGAAGTAGAGCAGCGAGTTGTCGCCGTAGTTGCCGCGGTAGGCGTCGGCGATCCAGCCCCAGGAGCCGGCCGCGTCCAGGCCGTCGCCGATGTCCTGGTAGATCTTCCAGGAGATCCCGGCCCGCTCCAGGCGCTCGGGGTAGGTGGTCCAGCCGTAGCCCAGTTCGTCGTTGCCGAGGACCGGGCCGCCGCCGGTGCCGTCGTTGCCGGTGTACCCGGACCACATGTAGTAGCGGTTCGGGTCGGTGGAGCCGATGAACGAGCAGTGGTAGGCGTCGCAGACGGTGAAGGTGTCGGCGAGCGCGTAGTGGAAGGGGATGTCCTCACGGGTCAGGTACGCCATGGTCGTGGTGCCCTTGGCGGGCACCCAGTTGTCGTACCGGCCGCCGTTGTAGGCGTCCTGGCCGTCGGTCCAGCCGTGCGGCAGGCCCTCCAGGAACTGCATGCCGAGGTCGTCGGCGTCAGGGTGGAAGGGCAGCACGTCCTTGGTGCCGTCCGACTGGTACCAGACCGGCTTGCCGTCGCTCTTGGTGACCGGACGGGGGTCGCCGAAGCCCCGGACCCCGCGGAGTTTCCCGAAGTAGTGGTCGAAGGAACGGTTCTCCTGCATCAGCACGACGATGTGCTCGACGTCCTCGATCGTTCCCGAGCGGCGGTCGGCCGGGACGGCCGCGGCGCGCTCGATACTGCCGGCCAGCGCGCTGAACGCCGTGGTGGCGCCCGCGATCTGGAGGAACTTGCGCCGGTTGACTTCGGGCATGGGTGAGGGACCTCTCGTCCTGACGTGGTTCGACCGGCCGGATGGCGATGACGGAATGCGCGCGGAAGGAGTGTTCCAAGAGCACCGAACGTCAGGGAAGGGTGTGGTGGCGCGCGTGTGAAGGTCGTGGGTACGTGCGGTGCCCTTTTCGGCCGGGCCGCGGGAGACCGGGACGAGACGGGAGAGACCGGGACGAAGCGGGAGAGACCGGGACTGGACGAAAGAGCCCGGACCGACCGTGGCGCCGTCGGCGACCTGAACGCCGGCGGTGCCCGGTCAGACCTCGGGGGCGGGGACCACGCTGAGGTGACCCGCCGTCTGGCGGGCGCGGGCGCGCCTGCGCGCGGCCGACGCGGTCCGGCGCGGCTCGCGCAGCACCAGCGTCAGCCGGGTGTAGCCCAGTTCCTGCAGGGTCTTGGGGGTCTCGCCGACGATACGGCAGTCGGTGGCGCCCCAGCGCGGGTCCGGGTGCAGCAGCGGACGGATCGCGCCGTCGTGCTCGACGGCCCGCGCGCCGACCGCCTTGATCCAGTGCGGCAGGCCCTGCCGGTAGGCCGCGTCCATGATCGGGTCCTGGGCGATGTCCCGGCGGATGGACTGGAGTTGGTGGTCATGTCCGTGCTGCTCCACGGCCGCCGCGAAGTGCGCCAGCATCGGCAGGCACCAGCGTGACTCGTGGTCGCCGAGGACGGTGCCGGCGTCCGGGTGGAACAGGACGAACCTGAGGAAGTTGTCCCACGGCATGGCCGTCGGATGCGGCGCGACGCCGCGGAAAAGTGACTCGAACGCGCCGTTGGCCAGGACCACGTCCCAGCAGTGGTCGACCACGACGGAGGGGAAGGGCACGGCGTCCAGAAGTGCGGCGTAGTCCTCCAGATATGCCTGGGCCTCGGGACACTTGGGTACGGGCCGCAGCTCGGACCGCTGCCCTCCTGCCTGATATGCCATCGGGAGGTCACCCCTCTTGCCTCTGCCGCCTTCACGCGGCGCCTTGATCCTGGGGCCCCGACGTGAGGCGTGTCAACTATCGTGGCATTTCATGCCGGTTGACGGCTGAAATTGGCCACAGTTGTGGCGAGACCTGGATGTGAGTTCGAAGCACCGGCTACTCTCCGGGAAGTTCACGGCCACCAGTTGTGAGAAGCCTGTGAGAGACGTAGGAGTGCTGTCGGTGACGGATGGCTACGAGGTTCCGGGCGCCACGGCGACGGCTGTGCTGCCGGCCCTGGTCGCCCGCGTCACCGCGCTCGCCGACCGGATCGGCGTGCCGCACGCCGAGGTCTTCGACACCGCCCGGCTGTCCGTCGCCTGCGGTGTGCCCGAGCCGGTGGTCAAGGACCTGCTGCGCGGGCGGCCCGCGGGCGAACCGGATGTGCAGGCGCGGTTCCTGCAACGGCTGGATCTGCTGCGCCGTACCAGGCTGAAACCCAACGGCCGCCGCTACACCCAGCAGGAGATCGCCGACGGAGCGGGCATGTCACGGCAGCAGGCCGGCGCCCTCATCAACGGTGACCGCCGGCCCACCATGGAGCACTGCGACGCCATCCAGCGCTTCTTCCGCGTGCACGCCGGTTTCCTCACCGCCGAGGACGCCGAGGCGCTGGCCGGTGCGCTGCAACGCACCGAGCAGGAGCTGCTGCAGAAGCTCGCCGACCGGGAGCGACAGGCGGCCGCCGCGGCCGACGACCCGCTGGAGCGGCTGCTCCAGGACCACGGCGTGCGCGGGATCGCCTGGCGGGCCGCTCAACTGCCCACCGACCAGCATCGCGACAAGGTCGCCGAATGGCTGGACATGCTCTTGGAGAGCGTCAAGCGGCCCGAGTCGTGAGCGGGGGGAAGACAGTGGGCATCGGCAAGGACATGCGCCGTCTGTGCGGCGAACTCGTAGCGGAGCTGGCCCTCCCGGCACCGGCCCCGCCCGCCGAGCTGTACGCGGCGCTGTGCGGTGCGATGAGCCGCCGCCGGGGGCGTCCCGTGCGGTTCCGCACCGCCGCCTTCCCGCCGGGCACGGCGAGCGGGCTGTGGCTCGACATGACCGACCAGGACCTCGTCGTCATCGAGGAGCGCACCGCCCCCGACCACCAGTTGGTGATCCTCGGGCACGAGCTGTGGCACATGAAGGCCGGCCACTGCGGTCACCACGTCGAGGGCGCCGCGGTCGCCGCTCGCCTCCTGCACGACTCCGCCGACCTCCAGGCCACCGTCCTCAAGGTCGCCGCCCGCACCCGCTTCGACCTCGCCGACGAGAAGGAGGCCGAGAGCTTCGGTCTGCTGCTGGCCAGCAAGTGCCGCGCCTGGCTGGCCGGCTCCGCCACCCGCGGCCCGGTCCCCCGCGACCACCTGGCGGGCCGCATCGAGGCTTCACTGGGCTACTTGGGCCCGCAGGGCTGACACAGGCCGACGCAGCGAGCGCCACCGACGCCGTCACCTTCCCGGCCCGGGCCCGGCCGCGCGCGTCTTTCTGCCCCGGCTGCTCCCGGCTCCCGGTTTCCCGGCCGCTCCACCCCGGGCCCAGCCCCAGCTGCCTGGTTCCCTCGGGTCTGCCTGGCTCCGCCCCACCTCGCGGCGTCCGGCGGCCGTGCCGATCCCGTTGCATGTACGGCTGCTCCCGGATGGCCCCAACTCCTCCGCGACGCCCCGCACAGCGGCCGTTCACGGTCCGCTCGGGCGGCCTCCCGGCTGTCTTCGGACCGGCTGTCTGTTCGACTCCGCCTCCTCCGCCCCCGGCCAGTTCCCTGCCCGCGACCCCGTGCCTCGGACCGGCGTGGAGGGGCTTGATGCGGCTCGCGTCGGAGGGCTCTCGGCTCCGCTGAGCGGGCGAACCGGGTGGCGGTGAGGGGCGATTGTCAGTGGTGGGCGGCAAGCTGGGGGTGTGTCCCGCGCTGTGCGGGGCGGCGCGCGCCGAGCGGGTGCGTGCCGGGGAGACGCCGAGACGGGGAGAGCCGACCGATGCCCACTGCCGTACTGACCGACCGCGAGCGCACCGCCGTCCAGGCCTATCTGCGCCTGCTGCACACGGTGCGGGCCGCCTTCGACGCCCCGTCGCCCCGGCCCCCGGTCGTTCCGCCCGCGGTGCTCGCCGAGGCGGAGCAGGCGCTGGCCGACGCCGGACTGAGCGGCAACGAGGAGGCGTTCTTCCAGCTGCTGCACAGCTGGTGTCCGGAACCCTGACCGACGGCAGGCCCCGCCGGTCAGGCGTGCGGTACCGTCACCGCCGTCGCGACCAGGCCGCGGCTGACGGTCCAGCGGCCCTCGAAGTGGCCGACGCGATGATCACCCAGCAGCGGCCCGGGGACCAGCAGTTCGGCCCGAAACCGGCCGCGCGGCTCCTCGCCCGGGTCGATGGTGAGGTCGATGTCGGCCTCGGAGAACTCCAGCCACTGCCCGGTGAGCGGGAACCACGCCTTGTAGACGGACTCCTTGGCGCTGAACAGCAGCCGGTCCCAGCGCACCTCGGGCCGGTCCGCGGCCAGCCGGCGCAGCCGGTCCCGCTCGGTGGGCAGGGCGACGGCCTCCAGCACGCCGTCCGGGAGCGGCCCGTGCGGTTCGGCGTCGATACCGAGGGAGGCCAGGTCACCGGCGCGGACCAGGGCGGCGGCGCAGTAGCCGGTGCAGTGGGTCATGCTGCCGGCCAGCCCTTCGGGCCACCGCGGGGCGCCCCGTTCGCCGGGCAGGATGGCCTGCGGCGGCACGCCCAGCTTCTCCATGGCCCGGCGGGCGCACGCGCGGACGGTGGCGTACTCGCGTCGCCGCTTGGCGACCGCCTGCGCCACGTACGGCTCCTCGCCGGGGTAGAGCGGGCTGTCCCCGGCCTCGTCGGTGCCGTACGCCTCGACCGCGACCACCGTGTCCGGCAGCAGTTCCTCGATCACCGGGTTCCGTCCTCCGTCGGGAGTATGCGGCGCAGCCGGCCCGGCGGTTGGGGGCGCTTGCGCCATTCGCGGGGGTAGCCCACGGACACCTCTTCGAAGCGGACGCGTTCGTGCACGGTGGTCCGCGGGATGTGCAGATGGCCGTAGACCATGGCCGCGGCCCGGAAGCGGTGGTGCCAGTCGTCGGTCAGCCGGGTGCCGCACCACATGGCGAACTCGGGGTGCCAGAGCACGTCGGTGGGGTGCCGGTGCATCGGCCAGTGGTTGATGAGGACCGTGGGCAGGTCCTCGGGGAGCGCGGTGAGTCGGCGCTCGGTCTCGGCGACCCTGGCCCGGCACCAGTCCTCGCGGGTCGGGTAGGGGTCGGGGTGGAGCAGGAACTCGTCGTTGCACACGATGCCGGTCTTGTGCGCGTAGGCCAGCCCTTCCTCCTTGGTGGTGCACCCGGCGGGCAGGAAGGAGTAGTCGTAGAGGAGGAACAGGGGCGCGACGGCGACGGGGCCGCCGGGGCCCTCCCAGACGGGGTAGGGGTCCTCGGGTGTGGTGACGCCGAGCCCGCGGCACATCTCGACCAGGTGTTCGTAGCGGGCGACGCCGCGCAGGGTGACGGCGTCCGAGGGGTGGGTCCACAGTTCGTGGTTGCCGGGCGCCCAGACGACCTTGCGGAAGCGTCCGGCGAGCGTCTTGAGGGCCCATTCGATCGCGGACACCGACTCGGCGACGTCTCCGGCCACGATCAGCCAGTCGTCGTCGCTGCCGGGGCGCATCCGCTCCACCAGCGCCCGGTTCTCCGCGTATCCGATGTGCAGGTCGCTGATGGCCAGCAGCTGCCCGGCACCATCGGCCGTCGATGTCACCTGTCGCCCCCTCGGATCACGCGAACGGCTCCACGAGAACACATGTGCGCGGCGGCGGGCAAGGGTGACACCCGGGCACGGGCCGTCCCCGCGGTGGGACAGGGGGTGGGGGTGGGGTGCCGGAGCGGGCGGGGCCACGGGAGCCACCGGGATATCAGGAACGGGCGGTCCGGGTGGGCAAGATCGGTTTATCCGTAACACGTACGTTGCACGCGGCGGCCCCGCGAAGCCGTATGATCGCCCCAACACCACCGCCTCGAACCCCCTTCACTCAGGGGCGGTTCGGTGTACCTCCACACATCCCCCTGGCCGGGTCGGCCCCGCTCCGCCGTGCCCGCGAACCGTGAAAGGCGGCCTGAATGGTCTCTCGCGTACGCGTCTGGCTCAACCGCACGTACGCGGAGAACGTGTTCTTCATGGATCAGCTCCGCCGAAATCCGCACGACCGGGCCGTCGAGATCCACGCGACGCACGGCGACCCGGACTCGCCGGTGCTGGCCGCCGCCGACACCGCCGAGCTGGAGCCGGAGGGGCTGTCGCCCGCGGCTTACGTGGAGTTCGCGCTGGACCTGTGCGCGCGGCGCGGTATCGACGTGTTCGTGCCGCGGCTGCACCAGGCGGCGATCGTGGCGCACCGCGCGGAGTTCGAGGCGGTCGGCACCGCGCTGCTGGCGCCGCCGCCGGAGGCCGTGGCCGTCTTCCACGACAAGGTGATCGCCTACGAGGCGGTACAGGCGATCGGGGTGCCCGTGCCACCGTGGTGGCGGGTCCGCACCGCCGACGAACTCGTGGCCGCCGTCGACGAGTTGGAGGCGTCGGGGCACAAGGCGTGCTTCAAGCCGGCGTCCGGCGCGGGCGGTGTGGGCTTCCGCGTCGTCACCCGCGCTCCCTTCTCGCTCATGCACCTCAACGGCTTCCCCGGTCCGTACGTCCCGCTCGACCTGGTTGTCGAGGCGGTGCGGGAGGCGGAGGAGCAGGTCGACTGGCTGGTGATGCCGAGGCTGGAGCAGCCGGAGGTGTCGGTGGACTGCCTCACCGGTCCCGACAACCGGATTCGGCTGGCCGTGGGCCGCACCAAGAACGGCCGGCGGCGCGGGTTCACGCTGCACGAGCAGTGGCTGGAGCCGGCGCGGCGGATCGCGGAGGGCTTCGGGCTGCACTACCTGTCCAACATCCAGTTCCGGATGTTCGGCGACCGGCCCGTGCTGATGGATGTGAACACACGGCCCGCGGGCGGGCTGCACCAGCTGTCGCTGTGCGGGATCAACGTGCCGTGGGCGGCCGTGCGGCTGGCGCTCGGCGAGGACCCGGGCGAGATGGCGCCGCCGTTCCTCGGCCAGGACTACACGGTGGTGGCGGGGCCGCGGCCGCTGCGGGCGGTGTCGCTGCCGCACCAGCGGGCGGAGGAGACGTCCGCGACCACCGAGCCGGCACCGCTGCCCGCGGTCCCCTCTCCGGTCGGTTCGGCCGAGGTCCTGCCGCTGTAGGCGCGGAGCGCTGCGCGGGCGCGTCGGTGCGTCGGTGCGTCGGTGCGCTGGTGTCCTGGTTGTGCGGGTGCGCGGGTGCGCGGGGCGCCGGTACGCAGGTGCGCGGGGTGCCGGTACGCAGGTACGCCGGTGCGCGGGGCGCCGGTGCGTGGCTGCGCCGGTGTGCGGGTGCGTGGAAGCCGGTCGCGCGGTTTCCCCGCGCCGCTCCCCAGACCCCGCCCCGCGCCGCTTCCGGACCCCCGGCCCCGCGTCGCCTTACGCCCCCGGCCCCGCGCCTTGCGCCGCGCATCCCGCACCCCCGCATCCCGCACCCCGCGTCCCGCGTCCCGCGTCCCGCGTCCGCTCAGTAGCCCCACTCCCTCGCCAACTCCGCCAGTCTCGGCGGCAGTTGCGTATCCATGTCGCCCGGCTTCGCGGCCTGGATGCGGCCCGACCTGAGGGTGGTGCTCCAGTCGCCGAGCTGGGGGCGGAAGGTGCCGTGGTCCTGGGTGCCGTAGTCGAGCATGGTGGGCTCCCAGGGGACGCCGAGGTGGTCGCAGAGGCCGCGGGTGACGCGTTCCGGGTCGGCGGTCAGCTCCTCGTAGGTGATCACATGGGCGTCGAGCCGGGTGCGGGCCTCCTCCAGCTTCTCGGCGTAGTCGAGGACCTCGGCGCGGATGGCCCGGTGGTCGGGGTCCGTTCGGCGGCGGGTGAGGGAGGCGATCACCGCGGCGGGGTGGCGCAGCAGCACGATGTAGCGGGCGTCGGGCCAACATCGGTGCAGGCGGGGCCAGATGAGGGTGTTCGCCGGGGTCTTGTCGACGATGTGGTCCTTGCCGCTGCGGGTCAGCTCCAGATGCAGCACCCGGTCCCACAGGACGTGCTCCAGCTCCTGCCGGTCCAGCCGGAGCTCCCGCATGGCGTCGGCGGTGAAGTCGCGGGACATCGCGACGTGGACCGTGCGCAGATGCATCTCGTGCGGGGCGCGGATCCGGCTGTGGCTGTTGAGCAGGACCCTGAGCAGGGTCGAGCCGGAGCGGACCGAGGAGAGCACGAAGACCGGTGAGGAGACCAGGCGTGGTGCGGCCGGCGCCTCGTAGGCCGGGCGTTGCGGGCGTTGCGGGGTGCCCGTGCGGCGCGGCTGGGCCGGCAGCGCGTCGAGGGTGCGGCGGGGCGGGCTGACCGCCTGGACCATCAGTCTGCCGCGACGCCTCAGTCCCTTGCCGATGGCGGACATACGCGGATCTCCCACGGTGACACCTTCCTCTCGCCTGGCCCCCCGCCACCGCATCCCAGGGGCGGCGGGCGAACCCGAGGTGTCCGGGAAGGAACGAATCCGGTTCCTTAAATGTTCGTGGGAACCGGGCCGCGTCCGGCCGGTGTCCGGCTACCTCAGGTACGCGAGGCCGGGATGGACGGCGGTGTAGCCGTCCAGCAGGCGGTGGGCCACGGCGACGGAGTCGACCAACGGGTGCAGGGCGAACGCCTTCACCGCCGTCGTACGGGAGCCGGACGCCGCGGCGGACAGCACCTCGCGTTCGACCGCCTTGACCGAGCAGACCAGGCCGGTGGCGTGGCCGGGCAGCGGATCCACGGCAACCGGGTGGGCGCCGTTGGCGTCGACCAGGCAGGGCACCTCGATCACCGCGTCCGCGTCGAGGACCGACAGCGTGGAGCGGTTGCGGACGTTGAGGATCAGGGTGGTGCGCTCGTCGCGGGCGATGGCCCGCATCAGGGCGAGGGCGACCTTCTCGTAGCCGCCGGAGAGGTCGTCGGCGTCGCGGTCGCCGGCGCCGGCGGTCTCGCGGTTCTCGGCCATGTAGGTGGCCTCGCGTTCGGCGCGGGTGCGGTCCCAGGCGGCCAGCGCGGAACTGCCGGGGTCGCCAGCCTCGGCGTAGAAGCGGGACTGCTGGTCGCGGAGGAAGGCGCCGCGGGTCCGCTCGGCCTGCCGGTAGGCGCGGACGGTCTCGCGGTTGAAGTAGTAGTAGTGCAGGTATTCGTTGGGGATCGCGCCGAGCGAGCGGAGCCAGTCGGCGCCGAAGAGCTTGCCCTCCTCGAAGGAGCCGAGCAGCGCGGGGTCGGCGAGCAGCCGCGGGAGTTCGTCGCGGCCGGCGACGCGCAGGCCGCGCACCCAGCCGAGGTGGTTGAGGCCGACGTAGTCGATCCAGGCCTCGGCGGGGTTCGGGACGCCGAGGACGCGGGCGATCCGGCGGCCCAGGCCGACCGGCGAGTCGCAGATGCCGATGACCCGGTTGCCCAGGTGGCGGGACATGGCCTCGGTGACGAGGCCGGCCGGGTTGGTGAAGTTGATGACCCAGGCGTCGGGGGCGAGGCGGGCGATCCGGGCGGCGATGTCGACGGCGACGGGTACCGTGCGCAGCCCGTAGGCGATGCCGCCCGCGCCGACCGTCTCCTGGCCCAGCACCCCTTCCGAAAGGGCGACCCTCTCGTCGTCGGCCCGTCCCTCCAGGCCGCCGACGCGGATCGCGGAGAAGACGAAGTCGGCGCCGCGCAGGGCCTCGTCGAGGTCGGTGGTGGCGGTGACCTCGGGGGCGTCGGGCACGCCCGCGGACTGCTCGGCCAGTACACGGGAGACCGCATACAGTCGGCGGTCGTCGAGATCGTGCAGGACGACCCGTGTCACCCGGCCCTCGGCACGGTCCCCGAGCAGCGCCCCGTACACCAGCGGCACCCGGAATCCGCCGCCGCCCAGAATCGCCAGCTTCACGCCGCTCCCGCCTTCCCGCCGTTCCGTCGTCCCGCCGTGATCACCTGCCCGGCACGCTCCGCACAGTACTCGGCGGGCCGACCGGCCGGGGCCACCGACCGGCACCGGGGCCGGCGGCCGTTCGCGGTACTTCGCGGGGCTTCGTCCTCCGGCACGCCTGGCCGAGACCGTACGGTGACCCGCGGTCCCGCTCGTGGTTCGATGCGAACCCCATCTCCGCCTCGCCGACGGGATCCTGATGAGACGTCACCTGCTCGCCCTCGCCACCCTCGCCGCCGCCCTCACCGTGGGCGCCGGCACCGCCTCCGCCGCCGGCGCGCCGCGCTGGACGGAGACCGGGACGTCGTACACCGACACGCTGGGCGGCGGACAGGGCCTCGCCAGCCACGCGGACGGCTCCCTGCTGTACCGGGGCCTCGCCGACATCCCGCTCGGGCTGCGGCTGAAGGGCTGGAACCACGTCGGCGACCCGGACATCGCGCGCGGCCATGTCATCGACGCCTACCAGGGTGCGGACACCGCCACGTCGAAGCTGTTCACGGTGACCACCCCGGCCGGCAAGCGCTACGAGTACGTCCATCCGCTCGGTCCGGGCGAGAAGGTGAACAACTCCTTCGCGGCCGTCTCGCCGGACGCCCAGTGGCTGGTCGGAGGCGAGTGGGGTGAGCAGCGCCGGCTCCAGGTGTTCCCCGCGCCGCTGCTCAACCCGGCCACGCCGCAGGCCGGCGGGACCCTGCCGGAGGCCGGGCAGATCAGCCTGGACCGGCCGGTGCGCGACATCCAGGGCTGCGACTTCGTGACCGCCACCCGTCTGGTCTGCGCCTCGAACGACGCCACCGGTTCGCTCTTCCCGGAGAGGCGGCCGCTGCTCCAGCTCGATCTGCCGCACCCGCTGGACGGCAGCCCCGTGACCGCCACGGTGACCAGCCTGTTCGCGCTGCCGGAGCGCAGCATGTGCACCGGCTCGTACGAGACGGAGGGCGTCGATCACGACCCGGCCTCCGGCACCCTGAGGGCGCAGGTGATCCAGCCCGGAGCGTGTGTGGTGGCGACGTCGGTGTACGCGTACCGGGAGGTCACCGGCTGATCCCTATCCCGGATGCCGCCGGGCTGATCTCCGGTCTCGTCGCCCTGATCTCCGGTCTCGTCGCGCATGTCGTCCGGCGGAGCCCGGTTTCCTTCATCGCCTCCCGCAGGGTGCGTCCGGTGGCGCCGTCGCCGCGCTCGCCGGTGGTCCTGCCGTCAACCGTGCCGAGGACGTCGTCCGTGGACGTCGTCCGTGGATGTCGTCCGAGGACGTCGTCCGTGGATGCCGTCCGTGGATGCCGTCCTCGGGCGGTTCTCCTCGGGTACGGTCGCGGTCGCTCCTCTCCGCTGGTACGGCCGGGCTCAGGCCGGGTGGTCCGGCCGCTGCTCGGGAGGCGTACCGCCGCCTTCTCCTCCACCCTTGTCGCCGCGGTCCGTGCCATGGGCGCGGCCGCCGCTTCCGTGGGCGGGCTGTGCCGCCTTGCGGGCCTCGCTGTCCTGCGGAGTGCCCGCCCCCTTGTCACTGCGTCGCACTTCGGGCTGCTGCGGGTTCGACATCGGCTCTCCTCCTCGCTTCCTCCTGCGTGCCGGAACGCTTGCCGGAACGCTTGCCGGAACGCTTGCCGATCACACGGGTGACTCACGGGCCCCGGCCGAAACGTCCGGCGCGGACATTCACGCTCGGTGGCTCCGCGGCCACCACGTCATGAGGGCATCGACCGTGCTAGGCGAGTACGCGGACGATCATTCCGCTGCGCGGCCGGGTGGGGATGCGGTCCAGCGGAATGGTCAGGTCCTGCGGCGGAACCTCGTGGTTCAGGTCGGCCAGACGCCGGGAGAGTGTCTCCAGGATGCCCACGGCCATGGCCTCGCCGGGGCAGCGGTGTCCGGTCCTTGGATCCGCTCCGCCCTGGGGGATCAGTTCGTCGCTGCCGGGCGGGTGGTGGAGGAACCTCTCGGGGCGGAAGGAGTACGGGTCCTTCCACAGGTGTTCGTCGTGGTTCTGGCCGTAGACGTCCAGCAGGACGAGGCCCCCGGCCGGGACCCGGCGGCCCTGCCAGGTCAGGTCGGTGACGGCCTGACCGCCCAGGAAGGGGGCGAAGGGGTAGAAGCGGCGGACCTCATGGGCGAACGCGGAGGCGAACCCCGCCTCGCCCGAGCGCAGCCGCTCCCGGTTCTCGGGCCAACGGTGCAGGGCGTGCGCCGCGAAGGCGACGAACCAGCTCAGTGCCGTGGTGGGGCGGATGATGTTGAGCAGTTCCACGGCCGCGGTCCGTGGCGGCAGTTCGGTGCCGTCGGCGTCGCGGTGGCGGGAGACGCGGTCCAGTACGGAGCCCGCCGGGACGCGGGCCGCCCCGGACCTCACCTCGGTGACGAGGTCGGCGAAGCGTCGCTCCTGGCGGGCACGGGCTCGCCAGGCCCGCCAGTGCCGGGGGCCCGCCGTGGCGAACCCGTCCACCATGGCCAGCAGGTCCCGCGCCAGCGGTTCCTCCTCGCCCTCGGCCAGGGGGACGCCGGCCCAGCGGCAGACACCGCGTGTGATCACCCGGCCGACGGCGGTGAACAGCACCACGTCGGGCTGCTGCCCCCAGCGCGGGACGGCCTCGTCCCAGGCGGTGGTGATGTGCTCGGCCGAGCCCGTCACCGCGTCGGTCTCCAGCAGGGGCAGGAAGAGGGACTTGCGGTGCCGGTGGGCGTCTCCGTCGAGGGTGTGGACCGCGCCGTGGCCGAAGAGGGTGCTCAGGACCGGGCCGGGGAGTGCGCCGTGCCGCCGGACGTGGTCCTCGTCGTAGAAGAAGCGGACCGCGTCGGGCCCCCGCACGGCCAGGGCCGGGTGTCCGAGGACGCGTAGGTTCAGCGCGGTGTCGCCCTCTGCGCGCATCAGGTCGGGCAGCCAGGCGTAGCCCTCGGACAGCAGGGCCAGGGACTCGGGAACCAGTCGGTGGCAGCTCATGTCCCCGGAGTGCCCGCGACGACCGCGCCGACACCGCCGCGCTTCGGCGGCCGAAGGCCGTCAGGCGGTCAGGCGGTCAGGCCGCCAGGTGGTCAGGCCTTCAGGCGGTTCAGGCGGTTCAGGCGGTTCAGGCCGTCAGGTGGTCACTCCCGCCGCCCGGAGTCCTGCCCCGTGCCGGAGCCGTTCCGGTCGCCGGTCCCCGGTTCCGCCAGCCGCCGGTGGGCCGCCGCCTTGACGCTGTCGGGCAGCACCTTTCCGGCCAGCCCCTGCGCCTTGCTCTTGAGGCTTCCGGTCACGGCCTTCCTCTCGCCCTCCACGATCGCCCGGAACGCCTGCTCGGCCACCTGGGCGGGGTCGTCCTTCGCCATGGTGCCGATCCGGGTGTCCTGGGCCATGCCCGCCCGGTGGAAGAAGTCTGTGTCCGTCGGGCCCGGCATGACCGAGGTGACCGTCACCCCGGTGTCCTTCACCTCCTCCGCCAGCGCCTCGGCGAAGGACTGCACGAACGACTTGGAGGCGTTGTAGACGGGCTGGAAGGAGCCGGGCATCGTCGCGGCCACGGACGAGGTGAAGGCGATCCGGCCGGTACCGCGCGCCACCATGGCCCGCAGCAGCGGCTTGGCCAGCCGGACGGTCGCGGTGACGTTGAGATCGATGATCTCCTGGTCGTCGGCGAGGTCGGTGTCGACGAAGGCGCCGCCCTGGCCGACCCCCGCGTTGAGCGCGGCCACCTCGACCGTCAGGCCGTCGAGCGCGTCCAGCAACCGGTACCGTCCTTCGGCGGTCCGGAGGTCGGCCCGCACCGCGCGGACCTCCGCGCCGGATTCCCGCAGGCCACGCGCGGCGGCCTCCAGTCCTTCGTCCTCGGCGTTCACCACGAGGTCGTATCCGTGCAGCGCGAACTGCCGGGCCAGTTCGCGGCCGATTCCGCTGGACGCGCCGGTGATCAGGGCAATGGGCCGGGTGTCGTTCATACCGGGCGAGTAACCCCGCCGTCCGGCGCCAAGCGTCACCCACCGGTCGGAACGGACCCGCCCCGATCGGTCCCCGGACGGCCTCAGCCCGTCAGCCCGCTGATGGCGTCGCCGGTGTACTTGGCGCCGAGGACGATCAGGACGGTGGCCATGACGGCCGCGTTGTGGGCGGCCATCCAAGCCTTCCACTCACCGAGCACCTCCGTCGACCTCGCGCCGCCCAGGAGGTAGACGCCGAGCGGCAGCAGGGTGCACAGGGACGCGATCAGCACCATGAGGACGGCCGCGACCGTCCTGCCGCCGGCTGAGGCCGTGCTGGAGGCGATGGAGACCGCGCCGCCGACCGCGAGGACGAGGTTCTTGGGGTTGGCCCGACGGAAGCCTGTTCTTCGGAAACATCAACCGTGTCCGCCTCGCCGTCCGCGACCTGGTCGCCCACACCGCCCCACCGCCCCGAGCCGTCGTCCTGGATCTGACCGGCAGTTACCAGCTCGGCGTCCCGGTCCTCGACACGCTGCGGGAGCTGAGAGAGGAACTGGCCGGGAAAGGCATCGCCCTGCATCTGGCTCACGTACGGGCGGGCGCCGAACGGGACCTGGTCCGGCACACGCCGGCCGACCAGCTCGGACCGCACGGCCTCCACCGGACGGTGGACGACGCCGACTCGGCTGTGGCCGGCGGAGCGGCCTGACCGGCGGACCGGCCTGAGTGCCGGACCGGTCCGCCGGTCAGGCCGGTGCGATGGTGAGCGAGGTCGCCGGTCAGGCCGGTGCGATGGTGAGCGAGGTCGCCGGTCAGGCCGGTGCGATGGTGAGCGAGGTCGCCGTTCCGAGTGGGCGGAGAGCGCGCCTATCTGCCGCTTCAGGGAGTGAACTCCCGTGGGACATAAGGACTTTCTCGGTTTCACCTCTTGACGTCCGAAGTGGCGGCGAGCACATTGGGCGCACTCTGAGAGCGCTCTCAGGCCCTCGGGTCCTTCCGGCGCGCTCTCGGCAGTCACCCGCGCACCCACTCCCGTACCCGAGAGGCACCCCCACATGAGCGCACCCTCCGGCACCAGCCACAGACGGCGTCCGCTGCGGCGGGCGCTGGTCGCCGTCGTCGGCGCCCTGGGCCTGGCGGCGGCCGCCGCCGCGGTCACCGCCCCGTCCGCGACCGCGGCCGCGCCGCCGCCCCCGTCCGGCTGGACGCAGGTCTTCGTCGACGACTTCAACGGCGCCGCGGGCACCGGCGTGAACACCGCGAACTGGCGGTACGCCACCGGCACCGGCTACCCGGGCGGCCCCGCCAACTGGGGCACCGGCGAGATCGAGACCATGACGTCGAGCACCGACAACGTCGCCCTCGACGGCAACGGCAACCTGCGCATCACCCCGCGTCGCGACGCCTCCGGCCGGTGGACCTCCGGCCGCATCGAGACCAACCGCACCGACTTCCAGCCCCCGGCGGGCGGCAAGCTGCGGGTGGAGGCCCGCCTCCAGGTGCCGAACGTCACCGGCGCCGCCGCCAAGGGCTACTGGCCCGCGTTCTGGATGCTGGGCGGTCCCTACCGGGGCAACTACTGGAACTGGCCCGCCGTCGGCGAGCTGGACATCATGGAGAACACGCAGGGCCTGAACACCGTGTGGGCCACCATGCACTGCGGCACCTCGCCCGGCGGTCCGTGCAACGAGACCAGCGGCATCGGCGGCTCCACCGCCTGTCCCGGCACCACCTGCCAGGCCGGCTTCCACACCTACCGTCTGGAGTGGGACCGCTCGACCAGCGTGGAGGAGATCCGCTTCTCCGTCGACGGCAACAACTTCCACACCGTCCGGGAGAACCAGGTCGACGCGACGACCTGGGCGAACGCCACCGAGCACGGCTACTTCCTGATCCTCAACGTGGCGATGGGCGGCGGCTTCCCCGACGCCTTCGGCGGCGGCCCGGACGCCGGCACGGTCCCCGGCCACGCGATGGTGGTCGACTACGTCCAGGTGCTGTCGGCCGGTGGGAGCGGTACCACGCCTCCGCCGACCGGCAACCGCGACGCCTACAGCGCCATCCAGGCCGAGTCCTACGACGGTCAGTCCGGCGTGATGAGCGAGAGCACCTCGGACACGGGTGGCGGCCAGAACCTGGGCGCCCTCGCCAACGGTGACTGGGCGCTCTACAAGGGCGTCAACTTCGGTTCCACCGCGGCCACCCAGTTCAGCGCCCGCGTCGCCAGCGGGGCCGCCTCCGGGGTGAGCGGGCTGGTCGAGGTGCGCCTGGACAGCCGCAGCAACGCGCCGATCGGGAGCTTCGCGGTCGGCAACACGGGCGGCTGGCAGTCCTGGCGGACGATCCCCGCCAACATCTCCTCGGTGACCGGCACGCACGACGTCTATCTGACCTTCACCAGCGGACAGCCGGCGGACTTCGTCAACGTGAACTGGTTCAGCTTCGGCCGGTGACCCCGCATCCGCGGGCGCCGACCCGCCGCAACACGAAAAGGGCCTCCCGCGCGGGGGGCCCTTTTCCCGTCGGCGCCCGGACCGGTCCCGCTACCGCAGCTCCGCGCGGAACGCCGCCGGCGTCATGTCGGTGTGCTGGTGGAAGAACTTGGAGAAGTTCGCCGCGTCGGGGAAGCCGACGGCCACGCCCACCCGGCCGATCGGCAGATCGGTGTGGGCCAGCAGGCGCTTCGCCTCCAGCACCACCCGGCGGTCGATGAAGCCCTTGGGTGTCCCGCCGGTCGCGGCCCGCACCGCGCGGACCAGGGTGCGGCGGGAGTAGCCGAGCGCGTCGGCGTAGGCGCTGACGCTGTGATTGGTGGCGAAGCCCTCCTCGACGGCGTCCCGGAACAGGGTGAAGGCGGTGTCGGTCCGCTGCCGGGAGGCCTCGGCGGAGCTGGCCGCGAGATGGGCGAGACGCAGCAGGAAAGCGGTCAGGGAGTGCCGCAGCACGGCGGTGTGCAGGCTCGGCGGGAGGGTGGCGGTGTCCTCGTACTCGCGGCGCAGCTGGTCGAGGGAGGCGCGCAGGGCGGCGAGGCGGGCCGGGTCGGGGTGGAGCAGGGGCGGCAGGTCGTAGCGGTAGAGGCCGGTGGCCTCGACGGTGGCCCGGGGGAGGAATCCGGGCTGCATGGTGAGGACGGTTCCGCGGTACTCGCTCCCGGTCGTGAAGCGGTGCACCTGTCCCGGGCGGATCCACAGCACGTCGCCGGCCGTCGCCTCGTACTCGGTGAAGTCGACCATGTGGCGCACGGGGCCGGCGGCGAAGCACATGACGATGTGGAAGTCGATGCGGTGGACGCGGTCCGGCGGCGCCTCGGCCTGCCAGCCGGGGTCGCCACCGAGAGGGCCGACCTGGATGCCGACGCCGCCGAGGCCGCGGCCGGCGGGGAAGGCGAGGGTTCGGATGGTGTCACCGTCGCCCGCTTGGTTGGTTCTGTCCGCCATGTCCTTCTCGTGCCGCCTCGGTCGCGCTGGGGGTGTCCCACTTTCACCACAGGCTGACACACCCCGACCTTCACTCGTAAAAGTCAGACTTTTAAAGTCGAACGCGCCTGACCAGCAACAACAGGGAATTCAGTTACTTTTTGAAGGGGACTGCGATCAGATGAGCACGCGGACATCCGACGGCTTCGAGTGGTCCGAGCTCGACCGGCGTGCCGTCGACACCGCCCGCCTGCTGGCGGCCGACGCCGTCCAGCGGGTCGGCAACGGCCACCCGGGCACGGCGATGAGCCTGGCCCCCGCCGCGTACACGCTCTTCCAGAAGGTGATGCGGCACGACCCGGCCGACCCCGAGTGGACGGGCCGTGACCGCTTTGTCCTCTCCCCCGGCCACACCTCGCTGACCCTCTACACGCAGCTGTACCTCGCGGGCTACGAACTGGGCCTGGACGATCTGAAGGCGTTCCGCACCCACGGCTCAAGGACGCCCGGCCACCCCGAGTACGGCCACACCGCCGGCGTGGAGACCACGACGGGCCCGCTCGGCCAGGGCGCGGCGAACGCCGTGGGCATGGCGATGGCGGCCCGCTACGAGCGCGGTCTGTTCGACCCAGAGGCCCCAGCCGGGCAGTCCCCCTTCGACCACACGATCTGGGCGATCGTCTCCGACGGCGACCTGGAGGAGGGCGTCTCCGCCGAGGCCTCCTCGCTCGCCGGCCACCAGAGGCTCGGCAACCTCGTCCTCCTCTACGACGACAACCACATCTCCATCGAGGGCGACACCGCGACCGCGTTCTCCGAGGACGTGCTGAAGCGGTACGAGGCCTACGGCTGGCACACCCAGCGGATCGAGCCGGCCGAGGACGGCGACATCGACGTACCGGCGCTGTACGCGGCGCTGAAGGCGGCGCAGGCGGAGACCGGGCGGCCCTCGATCATCGCGATGCGCACGATCATCGCCTGGCCCGCGCCCAACGCCCGGAACACCGAGGCCTCGCACGGCTCGGCGCTGGGCGAGGAGGAGATCGCGGCCACCAAGCGGATCCTCGGCTTCGACCCGGAGCGCGGCTTCGAGGTCTCCGACGAGGTGCTGGCGCACACCCGGCGGGCCCTCGACCGGGGCGCCGAGGCGCACGCCGCCTGGGACAAGCGGATCGCCGCCTGGCGGACGGACCGGCCCGAGCGCGCCGCCGTGTTCGACCGCGTCAGCAGGGGCGAGCTGCCGGCCGGCTGGGAGGAGCGGATCCCGGTCTTCGAGCCCGGCAGGTCGGTCGCCACCCGCTCCGCCTCCGGCACGGTGCTCCAGGCGCTCGGCGAGGTGCTGCCGGAGCTGTGGGGCGGCTCGGCGGACCTGGCCGGCTCGAACAACACGACGATCGACAAGACGTCGTCGTTCCTGCCCGCCGGCAACCCGCTGCCGGAGGCCGACCCGTACGGCCGCACGATCCACTTCGGCATCCGCGAGTTCTCGATGGCCGCGGAGATGAACGGCATCGCGCTGCACGGCAACACCCGCGTCTACGGCGGCACCTTCCTGGTGTTCTCCGACTACATGCGCAACGCGGTGCGGATGTCGGCGCTGATGCAGCTGCCGGTGACGTACGTGTGGACGCACGACTCGATCGGTCTCGGCGAGGACGGCCCGACGCACCAGCCGGTGGAGCACCTGGCCTCGCTGCGCGCCGTCCCGGGCCTGAACGTGGTCCGCCCGGCCGACGCCAACGAGACCGCGATCGCCTGGCGCGAGATCCTGCGCCGGCACACCGACCGGCCGGCTCCGCACGGCCTCGCCCTCACCCGTCAGGGCGTACCGGTGCACGCGCCGAACGAGGACGCGGCGCGGGGCGGTTACGTGCTGCGCGAGTCCGCCACCGGCGGCACCGACGTCCTGCTCATCGCCACCGGTTCGGAGGTCCGGCTCGCGGTCGCCGCCGCCGAGTTGCTCCAGGCGGAGGGGGTCGGCGCCCGCGTGGTGTCGATGCCGTGCGTGGAGTGGTTCGAGGAGCAGCCGCGCGCGTACCGCGAGAGCGTCCTTCCGCCGTCCGTGAAGGCGCGTGTCGCTGTGGAGGCCGGGGTGGGGCTGACGTGGTACCGGTTCGTAGGTGACGCAGGACGCATCGTCTCCCTCGAACACTTCGGCGCCTCCGCCGACGCCGAGACCTTGTTCGCCGCCTACGGCTTCACCGCCGAGAACGTCGCCGCCGCGGCCCGGGAATCACTCGCCGCCGCTCGTGGTTAGTCCGACTGCCAGAAGGAAGATGATCACTGTGACCGAAGCAACCGCGACCGCGGGAGCACTCAAGCGCCTGTCCGACGAGGGCGTGTCGATCTGGCTGGACGACCTGTCGCGCAAGCGGATCGAGTCGGGCAACCTCGCCGAACTCGTCGCCACCCGGCACGTGGTGGGTGTCACCACCAACCCGTCGATCTTCCAGGCCGCCATCGGCTCCGGCGAGGGCTACGAGGAGCAGCTGGCCGACCTCGCCGTGCGGGGGGTGACGGTCGACGAGGCCGTTCGGATGATGACGACCGCCGATGTGCGGGCCGCCGCCGATATTCTGCATCCTGTATACAGCGCCTCCGGCGGCCGGGACGGCCGGGTCTCCATCGAGGTCGACCCCCGCCTGGCCCACGACACGGCGGCCACCATCGCCGAGGCCCGGCAGCTCGCCTGGCTGGTCGACCGCCCCAACGTCATGGTCAAGATCCCGGCGACCCGGGCGGGCCTGCCCGCCATCACCGAGGTCATCGCCCAGGGCATCAGCGTCAACGTCACGCTGATCTTCTCCCTGGAGCGCTACCACGAGGTCATGGACGCCTACCTCGCCGGCCTGGAGAAGGCCCAGGCGGCGGGCCGCGACCTGAGCACCATCCACTCGGTGGCCTCCTTCTTCGTCTCCCGCGTCGACAGCGAGATCGACAAGCGCCTCACCCTGCTCGGCACCGACGCGGCGCTGGCCGTCAAGGGCCGCGCGGCGCTCGCCAACGCGCGGCTCGCCTACGCGGCCTACGAAGAGGTGTTCGGCGGCGGGCGCTGGCTGGCGCTGTCCGGCGCCAAGGCCAACAAGCAGCGTCCGCTGTGGGCGTCGACGGGCGTGAAGGACCCGGCGTACAAGGACACCCTGTACGTCGACGACCTGGTCGCCCCCGGCACGGTCAACACGATGCCCGAGGCCACCCTGAACGCCGTCCACGACCACGGCCGGATCACCGGTGACACCGTCACCGGCGGCTACGCCCAGGCCCGCGCCGACCTCGCGGCGGTCGAGCGGCTGGGCATCTCCTACGACGAGGTCGTCCAGCAGCTGGAGGACGAAGGTGTCGCCAAGTTCGAGGCGGCCTGGCAGGACCTGCTGGACGCGGTGACGAAGTCCCTGCAGAACAAGGGAGTTGACGCGGAATGAGCGAGACACCTCTCGCGGAGCTGACCGACCGGGCGAACGGCTGGGTCAATCCGCTGCGCGATGTGCGCGACCGCCGGCTGCCGCGGATCGCGGGCCCGTCCGGGCTCGTCATCTTCGGTGTGACCGGTGACCTGTCCCGCAAGAAGCTGATGCCGGCCGTGTACGACCTGGCCAACCGGGGGCTGCTGCCGCCGGGCTTCTCGCTCGTCGGGTTCGCCCGCCGGGACTGGGAGGACCAGGACTTCGCGCAGGTCGTGCACGACGCCGTCAAGGAGCACGCCCGCACCCCCTTCCGCGAGGAGGTCTGGCAGCAGCTCGCCGAGGGCATGCGGTTCATCCCCGGCGACTTCGACGACGACAAGGCGTTCGAGCAGCTGCGCTCGGCGGTGGAGGAGCTGGACGCCTCGCGCGGCACCAGCGGCAACTACGCCTTCTACCTCTCCGTACCGCCGAAGTTCTTCCCGAAGGTCGTCCAGCAGCTGAAGAAGCACGGGCTGGCGGACGCGCCGGAGGGCGGCTGGCGACGCGCGGTCATCGAGAAGCCGTTCGGCCACGACCTGGACAGCGCCTGCGAGCTGAACGCCATCGTGCACGACGTGTTCGAACCGGACCAGGTGTTCCGGATCGACCACTACCTGGGCAAGGAGACCGTCCAGAACATCCTGGCGCTGCGCTTCGCCAACCAGATGTTCGAACCGATCTGGAACCGGTCCTTCGTGGACCATGTGCAGATCACCATGGCGGAGGACATCGGCATCGGCGGCCGGGCCGGCTACTACGACGGCATCGGCTCCGCCCGTGACGTCATCCAGAACCACCTGCTCCAGCTGATGGCCCTCACCGCCATGGAGGAGCCCGCCGCCTTCGACGCCGAGTCGCTGCTCACCGAGAAGCTCAAGGTCCTCAAGGCCGTACGGCTGCCGCAGGACCTCGGCCGGCACACCGTGCGCGGGCAGTACGCGGGCGGCTGGCAGGGCGGCGCGCAGGTGCGCGGCTACCTCGAGGAGGACGGCATCGACCCGGCCTCCACCACCGACACCTTCGCCGCGATCAAGCTGGGCGTGGACAACCGCCGCTGGGCGGGCGTCCCGTTCTACCTGCGCACCGGCAAGCGCCTGGGCCGCCGGGTGACGGAGATCGCGGTGGTCTTCCAGCGCGCCCCGCACTCCCCCTTCGACTCCACGGCCACCGAGGAGCTGGGCCAGAACGCGATCGTCATCCGCGTCCAGCCCGACGAGGGCGTGACGGTCCGGTTCGGCTCCAAGGTTCCGGGCACCTCGATGGAGATCCGGGACGTCACGATGGACTTCGCCTACGGCGAGTCGTTCACCGAGTCCAGCCCGGAGGCGTACGAACGGCTGATCCTGGACGTGCTGCTCGGCGACGCCAACCTGTTCCCCCGTCACCAGGAGGTGGAAGAGTCCTGGAAAATCCTCGACCCGATCGAGGAGTACTGGGCCGCGCACGGCAGGCCCGCCCAGTACGCGTCGGGCAGCTGGGGACCGAAGGAAGCCGACGAGATGCTCGCACGAGACGGACGGAGCTGGCGCAGGCCATGAAGATCGACCTGACCGACACCACGGCAAGCAAGATCAACAAGGCGTTGGTGCAGGGCCGCCGGGCCATCGGCACACCGGCCGTGGGCATGGTCCTCACGATGGTGATCGTCACCGACGAGGAGAACGCCTACGACGCCCTCAAGGCGGCCGAACAGGCCTCGCACGAGCACCCCTCGCGCACCCTGGTCGTCATCAAGCGGCACGCCCGCAGCCCCCGCGACCGGACGCAGTCCCGGCTGGACGCCGAGGTCCGGGTCGGCTCCGAGGCCGGCACCGGCGAGACCGTCATCCTGCGCACCTACGGCGAGGTGTCCGACCACGCCGACTCGGTGGTGCTGCCGCTGCTGCTGCCCGACGCGCCCGTCGTCGTGTGGTGGCCGGTGGACGCCCCCGAGGTGCCCGCCAAGGACCCGCTGGGCGCGCTGGCGCAGCGCAGGATCACCGACATGTACGCCGTCGAGCGGCCGCTGGCGGCCCTGGAGTCCCGGGCCCGTGCCTACGCGCCCGGCGACACCGACCTCGCCTGGACCCGGCTCACGCCGTGGCGCTCGATGCTGGCCGCCGCCCTCGACCAGGCGCGGCTGCCCATCACCTCGGCGGCCGTGGAGAGCGAGGCCGACAACCCCAGCGCGGAGCTGCTGGCCCGCTGGCTGGAGGCCCGGCTGCATGTGAAGGTCGAGCGGGTCGAGACCGCGGGACCGGTCGTCACCGGCGTCCGCCTCGGCACCGAGAAGGGCGAGATCGTCATCGACCGGCCCGAGGGCCCGCTCGCCACGCTCACCCTGCCCGGCCAGCCCTCGCGCACCCTCGCCCTGAAGGTGCGCCAGACCTCCGAACTCATCGCCGAGGAGCTGCGGCGCCTCGACGCGGACGAGATGTACGCCGTCGCCCTGCGGGGCGAGGCCACCAAGGAGAACGCCTGACATGTCCGAGTCTGCGATGTCCGACTCCCCCTGGCTCACCCGGCGTCCCGAGTGGACCGCCCTGGAGGACCACCGTGCCGAGTGGCGGACGCATCTGCGTGAGCTGTTCGACACCGACCCCGGCCGCGCCGAGCGGTATGTGGTGCGCGTCGGCGACCTGCGCATCGACTACTCCAAGCATCTGATCACCGACGAGACGCTGGAGCTGCTGCGCGAGCTGGCCGCGGCCACCGATGTGTCCGGGCTGCGGGACGCCATGTTCCGCGGCGAGAGGATCAAC
>NZ_JBEPAL010000069.1:0-36630 GCF_040298625.1 Streptomyces sp. NPDC001532 | reverse complement strand
GCCGCCGGGGCGCGCGCGGCGGGCCCCGGCGCGGGCGGCGCGGCCGGGGCGGCGGCGTCGGGGTCCTCGCGCAGCACCCGGGTCAGCGCCACGCGGGCCACCGGACGCGTCAGCCGCTCACGGGAGTCCTTGCGCAGCAGCCCCAGGACGACCTGGGCGAGCGGCCCGGCCCGCACCGGAGTGCGCACCGGCAGCCGGTCCACGCCCCGCAGGGTCGACTCCGGGCGGTCCCGGTCACGGAACGGAGGACGCCCCTCGACCAGCGTGTACAGGATGGCGCCCAGGGCCCACAGATCCGCCGCCGGGCCTATGCGCTCGTCCCGCGCCTGCTCGGGAGAGGCGTACGACGGTGCCGTCAGCCGCGGCGCGAGGGTGGCGCCGGCCAGCCCGAAGCCGGTGACCACGACCGGGCCCCGCTCCGGCACGATCACCTGGCCGGGGCTCAGCTCGCCGTGCGTGACACCCTCCCCGTGCGCCGCGTCCAGCACCTCCAGCAGCTCCAGCCCGATGCGCGCCGCCCGTACGTAGTGGAACGTGCCGCGCTCCGCGAGGAGTTCGCCGAGCGGGGTGCCCCCGACCCAGTCGGTGACGGTCCACAGCGCGCCCGCCTCCACGACGGCGTCCAGTACCGGGGCCACCCGCCCGGGGCACAGTCGCTCCAGCGTCTCGGAGGTGCGCACGACCCGGCCGACGAGCCGGCGCACGCCGTCCTCGCCCACCGCCTCCGGCAGCCGCACCTCGGTGAGCAGGCACGGCCGCCCGGCCTCGACGTCCTCCCCGGACCAGCAGACCCGGTCGGTCTCGCGCTGGACGACGTCGAGGAGCCGGTATCTCCCGGCCACCTGCCGCTGCGCGCCGACGTACCCCTCGCCCATGGCCATCCCTCGCTGAACGCCCGGCTCTCACCCTGTGCCCACTGGTACGCGGGGTGCGACGGAGTGTGTTCAACGCGCGGGCGCCTATTCCGGGCGCGGCCGCACTTTTGGCGATTCGTCAGTGCCGATCGTCCGCACGGGCGTTCGGGCGCGGGTCAGTCCAGGCCGAAGCGGGCCGTCCAGTCGCCCAGGTCACCGGTGGGCGCGTTGCCCCCGCACACCACCAGACCGAGCCGCGCCCCGTCCCCGACCCGCTCCAGCACCCGCCGGGCCGCGGGCAGCAGACAGCCGGCGGCCGGCTCCGTCCACAGCTTGGCGTGCTCGGCGAGATCCCGGCAGCCCCGCACGGCCTCCCGGTCGGGAACCACCAGCACCTCGTCGACCAGCGCGGACACATGGTCGTAGGTCAGTCGGGAGACCGAGGGGGCGCTGAGGGTGGACACGATCGACGACAGCTCCACCGGCACCGGCCCGCCCGCCCGCAACGCCTCGGACATCGCCTGCGCGCCCTCGGTCTCCACACCCCAGATCCGCACTCCCGGGCGACGGGCGCGCAGCGCGGCCGCCACTCCGGCGATCAGCCCGCCTCCGCCGATGCTGACCAGCACATCGGTCAGCTCACCCGCGTCCTCGGCGAACTCCAGGCCCACCGTCCCCTGTGCCGCCACCACCACGGGGTCGTCGAACGGGTGCACAAGGGTCAGTCCCTCGTCCCGCAGCACCTCCATGAGGCGGAACGCCTCGGCCATCCCGTCGGTCACCCGCACCGACGCCCCTGCCTCCTCGGCGAGCTCGATCGACCGCACGGCGGAGGCGGGCATCACCACGGTCGCCTTCACCTGGAGGGCGGCGGCCATCACCGCGAGCGCGATGCCGTGGTTGCCGCCGCTGACGGCCACCACCCCGGCCGCCCGCTCCGCCTCGCTCAGCGACAGCAGCTTCGCGGTCGCCCCGCGCGCCTTGAACGAGCCGGTGCGCTGGAGGAGTTCCAGCTTCGTGGTCACGGGGACGCCGAGCAGCGCGGACAGCCCCGGGCTCGGCACGGTGGGCGTGCGGACGACATGGCCGGCGATCCGCCCGGCGGCGGCTTCGATGTCCGAGATGCCGATCAAGGAGCTCACTCATCCTTCCGGCGCGGCGGTCCTGGTGGTCCGCGCCGAAACGACCCTCACCCGCGCGGACACCGAAGGTCAACACACATTCTCCCGGAGCGGTCGCTCAGTGCTGCTGTGCCTTCTGCGGAGTCGCCTCGCTGGGCCGCACCACGACGTACCCCTGACCGCTCAGCATCAGCTGCACCGCCTCCCCGGAACCGCCGCGCAGCATCGAGCCGATGGACTGCGAGCGGTGCAGCGAGGTGTCCAGCCGGGCGGTCCAGCCGACGACCGCGTCCGTGTCGACGTACACCGGATGCTCCGGCGTCACCGGGATGACCAGCGGGTTGCCCTCGCACACCAGCCCGAGATCGCCGTGCCCGGAGAAGACGCTGTTGAACAGACCGCCGCCCGCGATGCCGGAGCCCTTCACGGTGGCGATCCGGTACGCCAGCGAGGCGTCGAAGCACAGCACGTTGCGGCCGTTCACCGTGAACTCGTCACCGGGTTCGAGCCGGACGACGAAACAGTTCTGCGCCTCGTGCGCGAACCAGGCCTCGCCCCGTCCGCGCACGGTCATCAGCGGCAGGCCCTCGCCGGTGACCGCGCGTTTCAGCATGCCGCCCACTCCCTGGCCCTTGCGCTCGAAGGCGAGGTCGCCGCGGTGGGCGACCATCGCGCCCTGCCGGGCCAGCATCTCGCCGTCGACGGTGTAGCGGACGCACTTGGCGTTCTCGACGGTCATGCCCGGGCCGGTGGACGGCCGCACGATGTGGTCACTGGAAAAGAGGTCACCCTTCATGAGGGCATCCTGGCCGGAGGTCCGGCTTCCGCCAAGATCGCCCTCAGCCGCCCGTCCAGCCGACCGGCCGCCCGGCCAGCCGCCGCTATCCGCCGAAGAGCTGCGTCCAGTACGTCCCCGACCGGCCGCCGCCCGCGAAGCCGACGCCGAGGTGCGTGAAATCGGGCTTGAGGATGTTGGCACGGTGGCCGGGGCTGTTCATCCAGTCCGTCACCACCTCGGCGGGGGAGCGCTGACCGCAGGCGATGTTCTCGCCGATCGAGCGCCGCGTGGAGCCCGCGGCGGCGGCCCGGTCCCAGGGCCTGCCGCCGTCGGGCGAGGTGTGGGAGTAGAAGTCCCGGGCCACCATGTCCGCGCTGTGCGCCTGCGCGGCCGTGGTCAGCGCCGGGTCGGCGGCCAGCGGGCGCAGACCGGCGCGGGCGCGCTCCCGGTTGGTGAGATCGAGGACGGCCGCCGCGGTGCGCACCAGCTCGCCCGCGGTGAGCGGCCTCGCCCACAGCGCCGTCCAGAACACGTCGCCGGAGCGGCCGCCGCGCGCGGAGCCCACGGCGGTGTGGGTGAACGCCGGGTCCTCCAGCGTGCGCCGGGCTCCGTCGCCGCGCAGGCAGTAGTCGACGAACTCCGCGGAGGTGCGCGGGCCGGAGACCAGATGCTCGCCGACGGTGACGTACGCGAACCCGGTGGCGGTGACCCGCCGGTACACGGAGACGCCGTCGCGGTCCTCCGTTCCGAGCCGCCCGGCCGCCGCCATGGCCGCGGCGTGCGCGCGGGCCGCGCCGGCCAGCCGGACGTCGAGGACGACCGGAGGTGAACCGGCCCGCGCGCGGGCCGAGTTGACCAGGCCGAGGAAGCCGCCGTCCGGGGCGGACGGGGGAGGGGCCGGAGCGGCGGGACGGCCGCCGCCGAGGACGGGGGACGCGGGCCGGGGAGCCCACGCGCCGGCTGGGCCCGGCGTACCGGCAGGTCCGTACGGTGACCGAGGGACGGCTCCGCCCGCGCCGCTCGCGGCCGGTGTCGTCGCGGCCGGTGTCTCCTCGTCCGCCACCTCGACCCCGAAGTCGCGCGCCAGTCCCGCCAGTCCGTCCGCGTACCCCTGCCCCAGTGCGCGCAGCTTCCAGTCGGACCCCCGCCGGTAGATCTCGGCGAGCAGCAGCACCGTCTCGGAGCCGGGGCGCGGCGGTGTGAACCTGGTCAGCGGGGTGCCGCCGGAGGCCGTGACATGCAGGGTGGGGGAGGGCAGCCGGCCCAGGTGAGTGCCCGGGTCGGCCGGGCTGACCACCACCGTGACCCGGCTCGCTCCGGGGCGCAGCCGCGCCGGGTCCAGGGTCAGGGTGGCGCCGCTCAGCCGGGCGCCCGGCGCGGACGGCTGGTTGTAGAAGACGAAGTCGCCGTCGCCCGCGACCCGGCCGCCGTCGTCCGTGATCAGCGCGGACAGGTCGAAGGGACCGGGCACCCGCACGGTCAGGACGCCGCCCGGCAGGGGCAGATTGCCCCCGGGGACCAACTCGCTCATGGTGCCGCCCTGCTGTGCTGGATCGAAGCCGCCGCGTTCCTGCCCGGAGAACGCCCGCCCCGCCGGAGGGGTTCCCACGCTCCGCCTACCGGTCGCCGCCCGGCCGGTTGCCGTTCAGCCAGTCGCCGATCTGCCGGTCGCTGGTCACCGGGTCGTCGGCGGGCGGTCGTCGCTCGGCCGGTCGTCGCTCGGCCGGTTGCCGGTCAGCCAGTCGCCGATCTGCCGGTCGCTGGTCACCGGGTCGTCGGCGGGCGGTCGTCGGTCGGGCGGGTCGTGACCAGCCCGCGCCGGTGGGCTATCGCCACCGCCTCGGTGCGGCTCGCGGCGCCCAGTTTGGCGAGGATGTTGGACACGTGCACGCTCGCCGTCTTGGCGCTGATGAACAGCTCCTCGCCGATCTGCCGGTTGCTGCGGCCGAGAGCGAGCAGCCGCAGGACGTCCTGCTCCCGCGCGGTGAGCGGTGACGTGCCCGCCTCGCCGTGCGGGCCGTCCGTGAGGCGGCCGCGGCGCATCAGGGCCTCCACCCGGTCCAGCAGCCGTACGGCACCCAGCGCCACCGCCGTCTCCCGGGCGGCGCGGGCCTGTTCCACCGCCTCCTCCCGCCGGTCGGCGGCGAGCAGCGCCTCGGCGTACCGCGACTGGCAGCGGGCGAGTTCGTACACGTCCCCGAGCCCCTGGAAGCCGGCCACCGCCCGCTCCCAGGCCTCCGGCCGCGGACCGGACTGCGCGCGGATCAGCTCCGCCTCGGCCCGGGCCAGCCACGCCATTCCCTCGGGCCCCTGCGGCACACCCTCCTGCCCGTGCAGCGCGGCGGCCCGGGCCAGCTCGGCCAGCTCCGCCGCGGTCTCGGTCCACCGCCGCGTTCCGTCCCGGTCACCGGCGCGCCGCAGCTCGACCGCCCGGTCGGCCACCGCGGCCAGCGCCAGCGCGGCCAGCCGGACGGCGGCGTCCGGCCGTACCCCCGAGTCCTCGGTCAGCCTGCGCACCGCGCTCCGCAGCCGCTCCACGGCCGCCTCGGCGTCACCGCGCTCCGCGGCGGCGTCGGTCAGCACGACGCCCGCGACGAACGCGCCCATCCAGTCGTGGGGGCCCTCCAGCAAGGCACGCGCCCGCTCCTCGGCGTCCGCCTCACCGCGCGCCAGGGCCACGTAGAGCAGGGGACCGTTGGCGTACTCGCCCGCCGCCGGCAGCACCGCGAGGTCGGCCGCCGACGCGGCCACGCACTCGTCCCAGCGGCCCAGCGTGTACAGCACCAGCATCCGCAGGTAACGCATCTCCAGCGGATACGGCGAGGACAGCAAACCCGCCTGCCGGGCCCGCTCCAGACCCTCCGTCAGCCACGGCAGGGACCGGCCCACCTCGCCCGCCTCGAAGCAGGCGATGGCGAGGTGGAGCAGCGCGCGCGACTCCACGGAGGTGTTGCCCGACCGCCGGGCCAGCTCCCACGCCTCCCGCAGCCGCGCCCGGGCCTCCGGCGAGCGGCGGCCGCCCCTGTCCAGGGTGGCCAGCGAGGTCAGCAGGTCGGCACGGGCGTCGGTGAGGTCCAGTCGCTCGGCGACCCGCAGCGCCTCGCGCGCGACCTTCGACGCGGTCTCCGTCTCGCCCACCTGACGCGCCGCCATCGCATGCGTCGCCGCCGCCCACACCCAGGTCGGGGACGGCGGTTCGGCCGGGATCAGGGCCAGCGCCTCGCTGCTGTACGCGTACGCCGCGGTCAGGCTGTCGACGCTCAGCAGGTTCCCGGCGAGCGTGTAGCGCACCCGGGCGGCGAGTTCGGAGTCGGTGTCCCCGCCGACGCCCTCCAGGGCGGCCCGGGTGAGGGCGACCGCGCGGTGCGAGTCCCCGGCGTGCGCCGCCGCGGCCGAGGCGCGCAGGGTGAGCGCGACCCGGTCGACGCCCTCGCCGCCGGGGCGGGCCGCGGGATCCACCGACGTCCACAGCTCGAGGACCGCCTCCAGGTGCCGCAGCTCCTCGGCGGGCGCGCCGAGCCGCTGGGCGTGGTCGGCGGCCTCCAGCGACGCGCCGAGCGCCTCCGGCAGGTCATGGCTCTCGCGGTAGTGGTGGGCGCGCTCCGCCGCGGTCTTCGCCGTCCGGCCCCGGCCGGTGAGCAGCCGGGCGAACGCGCCGTGCAGGCGGGCCCGTTCGCCCGGCAGCAGATCGGCGTACACCGCCTCGCGGATCAGGGCGTGCCGGAACGCGCACGTGTCGCCCTCGCCGGCGACCAGCAGCTGCCGCCCCACGGCCTCCCGCAGCGCCGCTTCCAGTTCGCCCTCGGGTCGGCCGACCGCGTCCCGCAGCAGGTCGTGGTCGACGCGCCGTCCGGCGACGGCCGCCGTGCGCAGCACCTGCTGCGCGGTCTCCGGCAGTTGCTCGAACCGGATGAGCAGCAGGTCCGCCAGGCCGCTCGGCACCGCGCCGGGCTCCTCGTCGGCGGCCGCGAGCAGTTCCTCCGCGTAGAACGCGTTGCCCTCGGCGCGCTCGACGATTCCGCGGACCGTGGCCTCGGGCAGCCGTCCCGGGCACAGCCGGCGCACCAGCCGGGCCACGTCCGCGTCGGGCAGCGGCCGTAGCTCCAGCCGTTCGACGGCGGGCAGCCGCACCAGCTCGGCGAGGAGCGGGCGCAGCGGATGGCGGCGGTGCAGGTCGTCCGCGCGGTAGGAGGCGAACACCGCGAGCCGGGGTGCGGGTGCGCCGCCCGCCGGCCGGTGCGGCACGCCCCGGCTGAGCAGGAACCGCAGCAGGTCCCGGGAGGACTGGTCGGCCCAGTGCAGGTCCTCCAGGACCAGCAGCAGCGGGGCGCTCTCGGTGAGCTCGGCGAGCAGTGCCGCCACCGATTCGAACAGCCGCAGCCGTCCGCCGGTCTCCCCGTCGGCGTCCGCCGCGGCGCCCGTCAGCCGGTCGACCGCGGGGTGCGCGGTGAGCACGGGGGCGAACCGCTCGTCCGCGCCGAGCGCGCCGAGGATCTCGGTGAACGGCAGATACGGCAGGCCGACGTCACCGAGGTCGACGCAGTGCCCGGTGAGCACGGTCGTCCCGGCCGCCGCGGCCCGCGCGGCGGCCTCGTCCAGCAGCCGGGTCTTGCCGACGCCCGCGTCCCCGGCGACCAGTACGGCCCGCGGATCGCCGGCCCGGGCGCGGCCCAGCGCCCCGGCCAGCCGGGCCAGTTCGTCGTCCCGGCCGGTCAGCGGCGTAGTGAAGGAGCTGTGCGACACGCGCCCATCCTGACACGCGGCGCCGACACCGCCGGCCGTCCCCGGTGATCAGCCGGGCCGGGCCTCAGCGCAGGATCTCCGCCCAGTTCGCCGGCACCCGGTCCGCCGGGCCGGGCGAGGGCTGCTCCGGCGGGTGGCTGGAGGGCGGGGCGAGAGCGGTACCGGGTTCGTGCAGGGCGTCGGTGTCGAAGTTCCAGAACCAGTCCTCGCCCGGTTCGTAGCTCTGCACCAGCGGGTGCCCGGTGGCCCGGTAGTGGGCGGTGGCGTGCCCGCCGGGGGAGGAGTCGCAGCAACCGATGTGCCCGCACCGGGCGCAGCGCCGGAGATGGAACCACCAGCCGCCGGCGGCCTCGCACTCCGCGCACCCGGCGCCGCTGGGCGGCACGGTCGGGTCGATTCCGGTCTCCTCGGTCATGCGGGCTCCTCAAGGGGTTCGGGAGTCGTCTCGTCCTCCGCCACGGTGAGCGGCAGGAGCACCTGGAACCGGGTGTCGCCCGGCACGGAGTCCACCTGGAGGCTGCCGTGGTGCTTGTTGACCACGATCCGCCAGGAGATGTCCAGGCCGAGCCCGGTGCCCTCGCCCACCGGCTTGGTGGTGAAGAACGGGTCGAAGATGCGGTCCCGGATCTCCGGCGCCACCCCCGGCCCGGTGTCCCGGAACTCCACCAGCAGCCGTTCGTGGTCGCGCGCGGTCCGTACCGTCAGCGTGCCCTCGCCGCCCGCGCTGTCCATGGCGGCGACCGCGTTGTCGATCAGGTTGGTCCACACCTGGTTGAGCTCCGCCGGGTAGGCGGGGATCGGCGGCAGCGTCAGGTCGTACTCCTTGACCACCGTGATCCGCTCGCCGATCTTCCCGGACAGCATCAGCAGGGTGCTGTCGAGGAGTTCGTGCACATCGGCGATCCGGTAGGGCGCGCGGTCCAGCTGCGAGTACTGCTTGGCGGCGTCGACCAGGTGCGAGATGCGGGTGGTGGCGTCCGCGATCTCGTCCATCAACAGCTCGGTCTCGACCGTGTAGTTGAGCCAGCCGATGGCGCCCGGCAGGATCGACTCGTCGACGGCCGCCGCCACCTGGTCGAGCCAGTCGAGGTCGAGGCCGGCCTGCACGAAGGTGGGCGCGAGCCGCCAGCCGTCCGGGATGCCGTGGTCGTCCAGCCAGTCGGTGACCGTGTCCTCCCGGTCGGCGGCCTCCAGCGGGCTGAGCGCCGGTGCCTTGCCGACCCGCTCGGCGGTGCGTTCCTGGACCTCGATCAGATGCGCCAGCACCTCGCGCGGATACGGGCCCGCCGAGATCACGCTCAGCTTGTGCCGCATCTTCGCCACCCGCTCGCGCAGGCTGGCGGTGGCCCGGACGGCCGCCGCGGCGGGGTTGTTGAGCTCGTGGGTGAGTCCGGCGGACAGCGAGCCGAGCGCGAGCAGCCGCTCCCGCTGCCCGATCATCCGCTGGCTGTTCTTCGACCCGAAGAACAGCCCCTCCAGGAGGTGGACCGCCATCGGGAACCACTCCTGCATGATCTCGGCGAACGTGTCGGCGGGCAGTACGAAGAACCGGGTCGGCTCGGTGACCCGCATCGAGTTGTTGTAGACCTGCCGCACCCGGTCGCCGATGTACGCCTGCATGGCGCCCGCGTACACCCCGCGCTGCGAGGTGCGGGTGACCTCGATGTCGTCGCCGCCGACCCGCCGGGACAGCACGACGGTGCCCTCGATCATCACGTAGAAGCAGGTGGCGGGCTCGCCCTCGGTGTAGACGGGCCCCGGCTCGAACCGCTCCACCCGCCCCTCGGCGCACAGCCGCCCCAGCTGCTCCGGGCTCAGCTTCTCGAACAGGAAGAGCGAACCGATCTCCCGCGGGCTGCACGGCACCGGCCGGCCGCTCATGACTGCTCCAGGTAGCGGTGGACGAGCATCACGGCCATGGCTCCCTCTCCGACGGCGGACGCCACGCGCTTGGCGGACTCGGCGCGCGCGTCACCGGCCACGAACACGCCGGGCACATTGGTCTCCAGGTGGTACGGCGGCCGGTCCAGCTCCCAGCCGGCGGGCGGCCGTCCGTCCGCGCTCAGATCGGGCCCGGCGAGGATGAACCCGCGCTCGTCGCGCAGCACGGTGCCGTCCAGCCAGTCGGTCAGCGGGGCCGCGCCGATGAAGACGAACAGCCACTGCGCGTCGACCTGTTCGCTCTTCCCGGTGTTCACGTCCCGCAGGGTCAGCCGCTCCAGATGGCCGGAGCCGTGCGCGGCCTCGACGACCGTGCGGGCGCGCACCGAGATGTTCGGCGCCTCCTCGATCTGCTGGATCAGGTAGTGCGACATCGACGCCGCCAGCGACTCGCCGCGCACCAGCAGCGTCACCGACTTGGCACCTCGGGCCAGGTACATCGCCGCCTGCCCGGCCGAGTTGGCGCCGCCGACGATGTACACGTCCTGGCCCTGGCAGGACGGCGCCTCCGTGAGCGCCGATCCGTAGAACACCCCGCAGCTGGTCAGTTCCTCGCAGCCGGGCGCCTGGAGCTGCCGGTAGGAGACGCCCGTCGCCAGGATCACGCTGTGCGCGGCGACCGCCGAGCCGTCGGAGAACCGCACGACGCGCGCGGCACCGTTCACCTCCAGACCGGTCACCTCCCGCGCGGTGAGGATCTCGGCGCCGAACTTCGCCGCCTGCCGCCGGGCCCGGTCGGTGAGCTGCCCGCCCGACACCCCGTCGGGGAAGCCCAGGTAGTTCTCGATCCGCGAGCTCTGTCCCGCCTGCCCGCCGGTCGCCGACCGCTCGACCAGCACCGTCCGCAGCCCCTCGGAGGCGCCGTAGACGGCCGCGCCGAGTCCGGCCGGGCCACCGCCGATCACCACGAGGTCGTAGAACTCGGCGGTCGGTGTGGTCGCCAGCCCCACGCGGGCGGCCAGCTCCGGCGCGTCCGGCTCGACCAGCGGGTCGCCGTCCGGGGTCACCACCAGGGGCAGCCGCGAACCGTCCTGCCCGGCCGCCGCCAGCAGCCGCCGGCCCTCCGGCTCGTCGGAGGAGTACCAGCGGTACGGCACCTGGTTGCGGGCCAGGAACTCCCGTACGTCCGAGGAGCGCGCCGACCAGCGGTGGCCGACCACCTTGGTGCTGGGCACCGGCCGGTGGTCGCTGGTCCGCCAGGCCTGGAGCAGGTCGTCGAGGACCGGGTACAGCTTCTCCTCGGGCGGGTCCCAGGGCTTGAGCAGATAGTGGTCGAGGTCGACCACGTTGATCGCGTCGATCGCCGCGCTGGTGTCGGCGTACGCGGTCAGCAGCACCCGTCGCGCCCCCGGATACACGTCCAGGGCCTGTTCCAGGAACTCGATGCCGTTCATCTGCGGCATCCGGTAGTCGGCCAGGATCACCGCCACCAGGTCGCCGCGCAGTTTCAGCTCGCGCAGCGCCTGGAGCGCGGACTCGCCGGACTCCGCGCGCACGATCCGGTACGACGCCCCGTAGCGCCGTCTGAGGTCGCGGGCGACGGCGCGGGAGACCCCCGGGTCGTCGTCCACGGTCAGGATGACGGTCCGCGCTGTGTCGGCGGCCTGTGCCATACGTCTCCACCCCGAGTGGTCGGACAATCGGGCACGGTGTCCCCGTCGTCACCGCCCCGGCTCAGCCCATCGTATGTTCGATCGCCGCGACCCGCTCAGATATCGACAGGCTGGTCAGAGGCCCCGTGAGCGCAGTACGCAGAACTCGTTGCCCTCCGGGTCCGCCAGCACCACCCAGGACTCCTCGCCCTGGCCGACGTCCGCGTGCCGGGCCCCCAGCGCGAGGAGGCGGGCGACCTCCGCCTCCTGGTCGTCGGGGCGGAAGTCGAGATGGAGGCGGTTCTTGAGGGACTTGGCCTCCGGGACCGACGCGAACAGCAGGCCCGGCAGCCGGTCCGGCGCCGGGCGGATCTCGAACTCGTCGGGGTCGTCGTTCACCACCGTCCAGCCGAGCGCGTCGGCCCACCAGCGGCCGAGCGCGACGGGATCGGCGGCGTCCACCACGAGTTGTTCCCAGACGAGGCTCATGCCCACAGCGTAGGGAAGACTGGTCCGCGAGAGCATGAACATTTCGCAGGGAGCACGAGGAGGCACCCGGATGACGCGTCCGGTCACGGCAGGGGTGGACGGATCGGAGGAGAGCCACGCGGCGCTGGCCTGGGCGGCCCGCGAGGCGGTGCGGCGCGGGCTGCCGCTGCGCGTGGTGCACGCCTGGCGGTTCGAGTCCCACGAGGCGGTGGACGGCGACCGGGACAGCCAGGCCCGCTGGGTGGCCGAGGCGGTGCGGACCGCCGTCGCCGAGGTCACCGGCCGCCACACCGGGCTGGACGTGCGCACCGACGTGGTGGAGGGCGACGCCGTCGACACCCTGGTCGGCGCGGCGGCCGAGGCCGCACTGGTGGTGCTCGGCTCGCGCGGGCACGGCCGGGTCGTCGGCTTCCTGCTCGGCTCGGTCGGCCAGCAGGTGATCGCCGAGGCGACCGCGCCCGTGGTGCTGGTGCGCTCCGGCGACCGGGCCTCGACGGAGGTGGGCGGCCGGGAGATCGTCGTCGGCCAGGAGGGCGACCCCGAGGACAGCGCCGCCGCGCTGCGGTTCGCGTTCGAGACGGCGGCGGCACGCGGGGCGAGCGTCCGCGCGGTGCGCGCCTGGACGCTGCCGCCGGTGTTCGCCTACAGCCCGGCCTCGCTCAAGCTCCTCGACGACGCCGGCGGTCCGGAGCCGTACGAGAAGAAGGCGCTGAGCGAGGCCTTGCGGCCGTGGCGGGACCGCTTCCCGGGGGTCCCGGTCGTCGAGCACGTGGAGATGGGCAGCGCCGGACAGGTGCTGCTCGACGTGTCCGCCCGGGCCCAGCTGGTGGTCGTGGGCCGGCGGGCTCGGCGGACCGCCGTGGGTGCGCGGATCGGCTCGGTCGCCCACGGGGTGCTGCACCACGCGGCGTGCCCGGTGGCCGTGGTGCCGCCCGGCTGAGGCACCGCGCGGCTCGGGGGCCGATCACGCCCCGGCCGCCGGCCGGTCACTCCGCGAGGGGCGGGCTCTCCAGCGTCTTGAGGGCGCGCGGCAGGATGTTGCGCACATAGTCGTCCACGGCCGTGTCGAGCCCGATGTCGTGCTGGGCCCGCTCCGAGAGGTACCACCGGTGTTCGAGCAGCTGGTGGTAGATCTCGGCCGGGTCCATGGCCTCGCGCAGCTCCAGCGGCACCGCGCGCACGGTGGGCCGGAACACCTCGCGCACCCAGCGGTGGGCGAGCACCTCGGGGCGGGCGGCGAGCGGATCGCCGGGGGCGTAGTCCTCCTGGGTGGCCATCCAGGACTCCAGGTCGGTGAGCAGCCGCCGTGCCTGGTTCTCCTCGGTGTCCAGGCCGGTCAGCCGCAGCAGCTGGCGCTGGTGGTGGCCGGCGTCGACGACCTTGGGCACGAAGGTGACGGTGTCGCCGTTGGAGGAGTGGTCGATCTGCATCTCGGCGACGTCGAAGCCGAGGTCGTTGAGCCGGCGTATCCGGCGCTCGATGTAGTGGTACTTGCCCCTCGGGTAGACGGAGGTGCGGGTGAGTTCCTGCCACAGCCCCTGGTAGCGGGCGCAGATCTCGGTGCCGAACTCGATCGGGTCGACCGAGGGGTGCAGCGCCCCGGAGGCCTCCAGGTCGAGCAGTTCGCCGCTGATGTTGACCCGGGCGAGGTCCAGGTCGTAGTCGCGCTGCCCGTCGCTGAGCCGGGCGTGCAGCTCGCCGGTCTCGGCGTCCACCAGGTAGGCGGCGTAGGCGCCCGCGTCCCGCCGGAAGAGGGTGTTGGACAGCGAGCAGTCGCCCCACGCGAATCCGCTCAGGTGCAGCCGCACCAGCAGCACCGCGAGGGCGTCCATCAGCCGGTGCATGGTCGCCGGGCGCATGGTCGTCTCGAACATCGACCGGTACGGCATCGAGCCGCCCAGGTGCCGGGTGATCAGCACCGGTTCCAGCGCCTCGCCGTCCGCGCCGGTCCGGCCGGTGACCACGCCCAGGGCGTCCACCGCCGGGATGCCGAGCCGATCCAGGTCGCGCAGCAGCTCGTACTCGCGCAGCGCGGGCCGCTCGGCCAGCTCCTTGACCGCGACCACCTCGTCGCCGGCGCGGGCGTAGCGCACCACGTGCCGGGAGATGCCGCGCGGCAGCGGGACCAGGTACTCGTCGGGCCACTCCTCCAGCGGCAGGTGCCAGGGGAGTTCGAGCAGGAGCGCGGGGTGCTCCGGGTTGGTGGCGCTGATGTGCAAAGCCATGGCCTGACCTTAGACGGCCCGTTCACCCGCCAGGGCGGCCGCGTCCCGCACGGGACCGTGGTGCACGGGCCCGTGGCCGGGCAGCAGGACGTCCGCCGCCAGCCCGCCGAGCACGTCCAGCGAGGCCACCGCGCGGGCCCGCTCGCGGTGGAACATGTCGGGCAGCAGCTGCGGACCCTTGGCCCGGGCCGTGGGGTGGCCGCTGACCAGGGCGTCACCGGAGATCAGCACTCCGATGTCCGGCAGGTGGTAGGCGCAGTGGCCCAGCGTGTGCCCGGGGGTGTGCACGGGGACGGGGCGTCCCGGCAGATCCAGCGGGCCCGCCGCCGGGAACGGCTCGGGAGCGGTGACGGGCAGCCGGGCGGTGCCGCCGGAGCGCAGCGCGTGCACGGCCCATGGCAGCACGCCCGGCCGCCAGCCGTTGCGCAGGATGCGGCCGACCGACACCTGGTGCAGGAAGTCGCGGCGCGCGTGCGGCACTTCCGCCTCGTGCAGGTACACCGGAGTGCCGTACGTCGAGCGCAGGTACTCGGCCGACCCGAGGTGGTCGTTGTGGGCGTGGGTGATCAGCACGGCGGCGACCGCCTCGGGCGAACTGCCCACCACGGCAAGGGAGTCCAGGACCAGCTCGCGGTCGCCGGGATATCCGGTGTCGACCAGGGTGACGGCGTCCCCGTCGGTGAGGATCACCCAGTTGGTGTCGCTGCCGTGCACCAGATAGGCGCCGTCCGAGACGTGCCGCACGTCTGCTCGCATCTTCGTCCCCTCTGACAGGTCCGTCGGCCGACGGGGACAGCAAAGCAGACGCGGCTCAGTTCACGTCGGCCGGGCGGAACTGGACGCTGATGCGCGGGCCGGCGGCCCGGGTGGTCTTGGGGACGCAGTGCTCCCAGGTCCGCTGGCAGGAGCCGCCCATCACGATCAGGTCGCCGTGGCCCAGCGGTCGCCGCACGGTCTCGCCGCCGCCCACCGGGCGCAGCAGCAGATCACGGGGCGTGCCCACGGAGAGGATGGCGACCATGGTGTCCTCGCGGGCGCCCCGGCCGATCCGGTCGCCGTGCCAGGCGACGCTGTCCCGGCCGTCGCGGTAGTAGCAGAGCCCGGCCGTGGTGAACGGTTCGCCGAGCTCGTCGGCGTAGTGCGCGCCGAGGGCGTCGCGCGCCTCGGTGAGGACGGGGTGCGGCAGCGGCTCGCCCGCCCGGTAGTGGGCGAGCAGCCGGGGGACGTCGACGACGTGGTCGTACATCTTTCGCTGCTCGGCCCGCCACGGCACCTCGGCCGCCAGGCGTTCGAACAGTGTGTCGGACCCGCTCAGCCACCCCGGCAGCACGTCGATCCAGGCCCCGGAGCCGAGCCGCGTCCGGCGGATCCCGTCGAGAGGTCCGAGCCGCAGCTGGTCCGCCTGGTCGAAGAGGGAGCCCTGGAGATGGTGCATGGTCCCAGCGTACCGCTAATCGAAAACTTGTTCCCCTAGGGTGCCTCCGCCTTGCAGGCCGAATGTTTCCGCCGGTCGAAGCCTTCTCGATGCATCGGTGTATCCGATACATTCGCGTATCGAACGGAGGTCCGACCTTGGCCGAGGAACCCGGCACCCCGCGCCTGACCAGGCGTCGCGCCCGCACCCGGGCCAACCTGCTCGACGCCGCGTTCGCCGTGTTCGCCGCCAAGGGCTTCGGCCGGGTGTCGATCGAGGAGATCTGCGAGGCGGCCGGCTACAGCCGCGGCGCCTTCTACTCCAACTTCGACAGCCTGGACGAGCTGTTCTTCGCCCTCTACCGGGAGCGCGCCGACCTCATCGCCGAACAGGTCGCCGGCGCGCTCGCCCAGGACGGCCCCGGCCTCGACGTGCCCGCCGCCGTCGACCGGGTCACCGAGGTGCTCCTGCTCGACCTGGACTGGCTGCTGGTGAAGACCGACTTCCTGGTGCACGCCGCCCGGGAACCGGCCGTCGCCGAGAGCCTGCTGGAACACCGGGCCCGGCTGCGCGGCGCCATCGCCGACCGGCTCGCCCGCGCCCGGGGCCACACCGCACTGCCCGCCGTCCTCGGCGACGTCGACACCGCCGCCCACGCGGTGGTCGCCGCCTACGACGGGGTCACCACCCAACTGCTGCTGGACAAGGACGTCGAGGCCGCACGGGCCTGGCTCGGGCAGTTGCTCACCGCGCTGCTGACGGACGGCAGCGGCACCCCCCGATGAACCAGGAAGGGACGATCGCCATGGACGCCGACGTCATCGTCGTCGGAGCGGGGCTGGCCGGTCTGGTCGCCGCGCACGAACTCACCAGCCGGGGCCGCCGGGTGGCCCTGGTCGACCAGGAGAACGCCGCCAACCTCGGCGGCCAGGCGTTCTGGTCGTTCGGCGGCCTGTTCCTCGTCGACTCCCCGGAACAGCGCCGGCTCGGCATCAAGGACTCCGTCGACCTCGCCTGGAACGACTGGCAGGGCAGCGCCGGGTTCGACCGGCTCGACGACGAGGACTCCTGGGGAGCGCGCTGGGCGCGCGCCTACGTCGACTTCGCGGCCGGGGAGAAGCGGTCCTGGCTCGCCGGGCACGGCATCACGTTCCTGCCCACGGTCGGCTGGGCCGAGCGCGGCGACCTCACCGCCCACGGCCACGGCAACTCCGTCCCCCGCTTCCACATCGCCTGGGGCACCGGCACCGGCGTGGTCGAGCCGTTCGTGCGGTACGCCCGCCAGGCCGCCCGCGACGGACTGCTCACCTTCCACCACCGCCACCGGGTGGACGAACTGGTCGTCGAGGGCGGTACGGCGCGCGGGGTGCGCGGCACGGTCCTCGCGCCCGACGACGCCCCGCGCGGTGTCGCCTCCAACCGCGACGGCGTCGGTGAGTTCGAGCTGACCGCCCAGGCCGTGATCGTCACCAGCGGCGGCATCGGCGCCGACCACGACATCGTCCGCCGCCACTGGCCCGAACGGCTCGGCACCCCTCCCGCGCGGATGGTCACCGGCGTGCCCGCGTACGTCGACGGGCGGATGCTCGACATCAGCGCCGAGGCGGGTGTCCGGCTGGTCAACCGCGACCGCATGTGGCACTACACCGAGGGCCTGCACAACTGGGACCCGATCTGGCCCGGCCACGGCATCCGCATCCTGCCCGGACCGTCCTCGATGTGGTTCGACGCCCTCGGCCGCCGGCTGCCCGGCTCGTGCCTGCCCGGGTACGACACCCTCGGCACCCTGAGGCACCTGCGCACCACCGAGGACATCGCGGAGTACGACCACTCCTGGTTCATCCTCACCCAGAAGATCATCGAGAAGGAGTTCGCGCTGTCGGGCTCCGAGCAGAACCCCGACATCACCGCCAAGGACCGCAAGGCGTTCCTGCGCGAACGCGTGCTCGGCAAGGGCGCGCCCGGCCCGGTGGACGCCTTCGTGCGCAAGGGCGCCGACTTCGTCACCGCGGCGACGCTCGAAGAGCTGGTCGAGAAGATGAACGGCCTCACCGACAAGCCGCTCCTGGACGCCGCCGCCCTGCGCCGGCAGATCGAGGGCCGCGACCTCCAGATCGCCAACCCCTACGCCAAGGACGCCCAGGTCCAGGGCATCCGCAACGCCCGCCGGTACATCGGCGACCGGCTCGGCCGGGTGGCCACGCCGCACCGTCTGCTCGACCCGGCCGCCGGACCGCTGATCGGCGTCAAGCTGCACGTGCTGACCCGCAAGACCCTCGGCGGCATCCAGACCGACCTGGAGTCCCGCGCGCTCGGCGCCGACGGAACCCCGGTCGAGGGTCTGTACGCCGCCGGTGAGGTCGCCGGGTTCGGCGGTGGCGGTGTGCACGGCTACAACGCGCTGGAGGGCACGTTCCTCGGCGGCTGTCTGTTCTCGGGGCGGGCGGCGGGCCGGGCGGCGGCCCGGCAGACCGGCTGACCCGGCCGCCGCCCGCCTAGCGGCCCGGCCGCCACCCACGTGCCGGCCGGGCCGCGCCGCCCAGCCGCCGACTCCGCCGCCGCTAGCCCTCCAGCAGCCCGGCGAGCACCGAGGCGTGGCTGTGCTCGGGGGACTTGACGGCGGTCAGCAGCGTCACCGGTCCCTCGCGCACCCACGCCCGGGCCCGGTCGAGGAGTTCGGCCGCCTCGGCGGCGGCCAGCTCCGCCTCGTACCGCCGCGCGAACTCCTCGTACGAGCCCTCGCCCGCGTGATACCAGCGGCGCAGCTCGTTCGAAGGGGTCAGGGCCTTCGGCCACTCGTCGACCCGCGCCGCGTCCTTGGCGAGTCCGCGCGGCCACAGCCGGTCGACGAGGACACGAAGGCCGTCGTCCTGGTCCGGCGGTTCGTAGACACGGCGTACGCGCACACTCACGCGGGCCTCCCTGCGCTACCTGCGGGACGCGCTGCGGGAGGCGCGGCGCCGGATGGCCCTGCGCTCCGTCTCGCTGGTGCCACCCCACACGCCGATGGCCTGGTCGCTGTCCAACGCGTACTGAAGGCACGGCTCCCGGACAGGGCAGCGCCGGCAGATCGCCTTCGCCTGCTCGGTCTGCATCAACGCGGGTCCGGAGGTGCCGATCGGGAAGAACAGATCGGGGTCCTCTCGAAGGCATGCGGCCTGGTTGCGCCAGTTGGTCATCGATGTCACCCGTGATCGAAGTCGTGTGTCCTGTGTGTTCCTTGGAGTGCTCGGTTCCGGGTCACCGGTCGGGGCGTAGGTGAAACCCTTTCAGGACGGCGGGCGCAAGGCCTCGGCCGCCGTCTCCGCCACCGCTCGGGCGACCGCGGCGAGGGCGGGGGAGTCCAGCTTCCACTGCTGCCAGTACAGCGGGACGTCCACCTCACGGTCCGGGGCGAGCCGGACCAGCCGCCCGGCGCGCAGCAGCGGTGCCGCCTGCACCACCGGCACCATGCCCCAGCCCAGACCGCTCGCCACCGCCTCGACGAACCCCTCGGAGGTCGGCACCGAGTGGCGCAGCGAGCCGGCGGCACCCCGGCCGCGCCGCAGCCGGCGCACGAAGGCGTCCTGGAGATCGTCGCGCCGGTCGAAGACGACGACCGGCGCCCGCGGCAGCGTCTCGGCCAGTGGTCCGCCGAAGTGCCGCGCGGCGAAGTCCGGATGAGCCACGGCCGTGTACCGCATCACGCCCAGCGCCCGCACCGAGCACCCGGTCACCGGCTCGGACGACGAGGTCACCGCCGCCATCACCAGCCCCTCGCGCAGCAGCACCGCCGTGTGGTCCTGGTCCTCGCGGCGCAGCTCGAAGCAGAGCCGCAGCTCCTCGGGGACGCGGGTGAGCGTGGTCAGGAACCAGGTCGCCAGCGAGTCGGAGTTCACCGCCACCGACACCCGGGTCGGCTCGCCGGCCCCGCTCATGCCCAGCTCGGCGCGCGCGTCCCGCTCCAGCCGCACCAGCTGACGGGCCAGCCGTACGACGATCTCGCCGGACTCGGTGGGCCGCACCGGTTTGGTGCGCAGCAGCACCCGGCCGGTCCGCCGCTCCAGCGCCTTCACCCGCTGGCTCACCGCGGACGGGGTCACGTGCAGCGCGGCGGCCGCCGCGTCGAAGGTGCCCTCGTCGACCACCGCCAGCAGGGTGCGCACCTGGTCGAGGGGGAGCTCCGGCATCCCGGCCATTTCAGGCGACAAGTCCTCCATCTTCACAGCAGCTAAAGATACGTAAGAATCTTTAGCTGTACGCAGGGCCGGTGCTTGCCTAGCGTCGAGGTCATGTCTCCCGCTCTGACCGCCGCTGCCACCGGATTCGGCACCGGCCTCTCGCTCATCGTCGCCATCGGTGCCCAGAACGCCTTCGTGCTGCGCCAAGGAGTCCGCCGCGAGGCGGTCCTCGCCGTGGTCGGCATCTGCGCGCTGTCCGACGCGCTGCTCATCGCGCTCGGCGTCGGCGGCGTCGGGGCGGTCGTGGTGGCCTGGCCGGGCGCGCTGACCGCGGTCGGCTGGATCGGCGGCGCCTTCCTGCTCTGCTACGGCGCGCTGGCGGCCCGCCGGGTGCTGCGGCCGCAGCCGGCGGGGCTGCGCGCGGAGGGGGAGGCGACCACCTCGCGCCGCCGTGCGGTGCTCACCTGTCTGGCGATGACCTGGCTCAACCCGCACGTCTACCTCGACACCGTCTTCCTGCTCGGCTCGGTCGCCGCCGACCAGGGCCCGCTGCGCTGGACCTTCGGCGTCGGCGCCGCGCTCGCCAGCGTGTGCTGGTTCGTCGCCCTCGGCTTCGGCGCCCGGCTGCTGAGCCGCCGACTGGCCAGGCCGGCCGCGTGGCGGGTCATGGACGGCCTGGTCGCGACGACGATGATCGTGCTGGGCATCTCGCTGATCGCCGGCGCCTGAGCCGCCCTTGCGGTGTCCGGAAGCTGAGATCTCACCCCGGTACCCACGGACTCGGCTGGGATAGTGAACCCTGATGCGAAAGATGTAGTAGACAACCAGAGAGTGAGCGACCGGGGAAGCCGTGGACACGAGCGACAGCAGCACCGAGCAGCAACCCTCCACCGCGGCCCCCGCGGAGCCGCACCGCCGTGGCTGGCGCCGCTGGGCGATGGACACCCGCCCGCTGCGCCGCCCCGCCTACCGCAGACTCTGGGCCTCGACCATCGTCACGGCCGTCGGCAGCCAGCTGACGGCCGTCGCCGTGCCCAAGCAGATCTACGACATCACCGGCTCCTCGGCCTGGGTCGGCTACGCGAGCCTCGCCGGACTGCTCCCGCTGGTGGTGTTCGCGCTGTGGGGCGGCGCGATCGCCGACACCATGGACCGCCGCAAGCTGCTGCTGATCACCAACACCGGCATCGCGGTCACCTCGGTGCTGTTCTGGGTGCAGGCGGCCACCGGTCTGGAGTCGGTCGGCGTGCTCATGCTGCTGCTCGCCGCGCAGCAGGCGTTCTTCGGCCTGAACTCCCCGGCCCGCACCGCCTCCATCGCCCGGCTGGTCCCCGCGGACGAACTGCCCGCGGCCAACGCGCTCGGCTCCACCGTCATGCAGACCGGACTGGTCGCCGGGCCCCTGCTGGCCGGCGCGCTGATACCCGTCATCGGGCTGCCCGAGCTGTATCTGCTCGACGCCGTCGCGCTGTGCGTCACCGTGTGGGCGGTGCTGCGGCTGCCCGCGCTGCCGCCGCTCGCCGGTACGGCCGCCCGCCGGGCCGGGGTGCGGGAGATCGCGGCCGGGTTCCGGTACATCGCCCTGCACAAGGTGCTGCTGCTGTCCTTCCTCGCGGACGTCGTCGCCATGGTCCTCGGCATGCCCCGCGCCCTGTTCCCGCAGCTCGCCGCCGAGACCTACACCTCGTACCACGAAGGCCTCGCCCTCGGTCTGCTGTTCGCGGCGATCCCGGTCGGCGCGGTGACGGGCGGGCTGCTGTCCGGGACGTTCTCGCGGGCCCGGCGGCACGGGCTGATGGTCATCGGCGCGGTGGTCGCCTGGGGCGTCGCGATCACCGGGTTCGGGCTGAGCGGCAGTCTGTGGGTGGCGGTGGCCTTCCTGGCGGCGGCCGGGGTCGCGGACATGGTCTCGATGGTCTTCCGCGGGGCGATCCTGCTGTCGGCCGCCACCGACGAGATGCGCGGCCGGATGCAGGGCGTCTTCACGGTGGTGGTGGCGGGCGGTCCGCGCCTCGCCGACGTGCTGCACGGCACGGCAGGCTCCGCCTTCGGCCCCCGGGCCGCCGTGGCGGGCGGCGGCCTGCTCGTCGTCGTGGTGATGCTGATCCTCGCCGCCGCGTTCCCGGCGCTGCGCCGCTACCGGGTCTGAGCGGCCCGCCTCGAGACGCCCCCTAGGAGCTGCGCCGCCGCATGGAGTACTGCTCCATGAGCTGGCCCCGGGTCATCTCCAGCCGGTACGCCAGGATCTCCGCGACGATCCGGACCAGTGACATGCCGAGCTGCGGATCCCGCTCGCACAGCGCGAGCACGGACGCCGCCTCGAACTCGTAGGCGCGCACGGGGCTGAACGCCTCGGCGCCGAAGTCCCACCGGTGCGGCGGGAACAGCCAGGACCAGCCCAGCAGGTCGCCCGCGCCGAGGCTGGCCACGGTGACCCGCTGGAGGGAGGACACCCGCTGGTCGAGCGAGACGGCGCCGGACCGGATCACCCAGAACCGGTCGGCGACGCCGTCCGCCTCGAAGATCCGGGTGTCCTCGGGGAAGGAGACCTCCCGGGCCAGCTCCATCAGACGGGCGCGCTGCGGCGGCGGCAGGGCGGTCAGGAGTTTCGTCGCTTTGGTCATGGCGTGGTGCTCCTCGCCGGCGATCGGTTCCGGGTGGTGCGTTGCCTACGCCCATTTCAGCCGCTGCGGCCGCCGCGAGCACCTCGGCGGACCCGGAAATCTTGCCCTGAGGGCATGAAAAAGCCCTGGCTGGACGGGGGACACCAGCCAGGGCCGTAGCGGTGGCGGAGGAGGATGCCATCGACCCCGTCACCACGTGTGTATGAACGATAAACCATCTCCCGGTGTTCCTCGAAGCCGGAAGCCGGTCACGTGACCTGTTTCACTCGTGTTACGTCCTCCTCACTCGTCGGCCACCACGCGGATGGTGTCCAGCGAGGGGTCCGCGGCGTCCGGCAGGTTCATGCCCGCCGTCAGCCCCGTGCGCAGATAGCGCAGGACGGGAGCGTTCAGCCGCTCGCCCGGCAGCACGGCCGGGATGCCCGGCGGATACGGCGTGATCATCTCCGCCGCGATCCGGCCGTCCGCCTCGGCGACCGGCACCGCCTCGGCCGGACCGAAGAACGCGTCCCGCGGCAGCATGACCTGGGCCAGCCGCAGCTCGGCCGGTTCCGGCACCGCCACCCGCGGCGCCTCGCCCAGCTCCGGCGCGATCCGCGCGAGGTCCTTGAGCGCCGACAGCAGCTCGCGCGCGGTCTCCCGGTCGTCGGCGTGGGTGAGCTGGGCCCCGATCCGGCGGTGGTCCGTGAGATGCGCGTCCACCGCGCGGTGTTCGCGCAGCCAGTCCGCGGCCTGGTAGCCGGTGATGCCGAGCCCGGTGACGTCGATGACGCAGGGCAACGGGTCGAAGTCGTCGGCGAGCCCCGGCCCGCAGTAGTCCGACCGGTCGTCCACGTGCAGCCCGTCGATCTCCTCGATCGCCGCCCGCACCTCGGCCGCCAGCTCCAGCGCGTCACCCAGCAGCCGCCGCCCGTGCAGCGCCATCTGCCGCCGCCAGCCGTCCATCCCGGCGTAGATCAGCGTGGAGGGGCTGGTGGTGCTCAGCAGTCCGGCGCGCATCCCGAGCAGCTCGGGGGAGACCCGTTCGCCCTGGAGGTGGAAGACGGACCCCTGCTCCAGCCCGCTGCCCATCTTGTGGATGCTGGTCACGCAGATGTCGGCACCCGCGTCCATCGCCCACGACGGCAGCTCCGGATGGAACGGCAGGTGCGCGCCCCACGCCTCGTCCACGATCAGCGGGCGGTCGCGCCGGTGGCACACCTCGGCCAGCTCCCGCAGATCGGCGCAGCCGCCGTACGGGGTCGGGCTGGTGACCAGCGCGCCCTTGGCGTCGGGATGAGCCTCGAAGGCCTGCTCGAACTCGGCGGCGGACGGCGGATGCGCGATCCGCCGCTCGGCGTCCCAGCGCGGTTCCACCCACACCGGCTCGATCCCGGACAGGATCAGGCCCGACACCACCGACTTGTGGGCGTCCCGCCCGATCAGCAGTTTCTCGTGCGGCCCCGCCACCGCCAGCATCGCCGCCTTCACCGACAGGGAACTGCCGCAGGTGCTGAAGAACGTGTGGTCCGCGTGCACCGCGTCGGCCATCAGCTCCTGAGCCCGCTCCAGCACCCGCCCCCGCTCCAGCCGGTCGTCGAGCCCGCCCGACGCCAGCACGTCACCGAGGAACACCGCGTCCCCCAGCACGGCCCGCACCGCGGGATCGGCCCCCCGGGCCTGCTTGTGCCCCGGCGGCGTGAAGGACAGACGGCCGGAACGACGGTACTCGTCTAGGGCCTCCAGCACGGGCGCCCTGGTGTGATCGGCAGACATGGGCGTCGGGTGCCCGGAGCCGGCGCATGTCATGCCCGCAGCCCCCGCCCGCCGCCCGCCCGGCGCAGCACACGTCCGCCGCCTGGCCGACTCCGCCCCTGTCCGCCGTCTGCCCGGCGCGGCACACGTGCGCCGCCTGGTCCGGGCGGCACCAGTCCGCCGCCTGCCCGGCGCACCATACGTCCGCCGCCTGGTCGACTCCGCCCCCGTCCGCCGCGTGCCCGGCGCGGCACGCGTGCGCCGCCTGGCCGGCTCCGCCCTTATCCGCCGCCTGGTCGGGGCGGCACGTGTCTGCCGTCTAGCCGGCTCCGCCCCGTCCGCCGCCTGGTCGGCGGCACGCGTCTGCCGCTGCCCGGCGCAGCACACGCCCGCCGCTTGGCCGACTTCGCTCCCGTCCGCCGCGTGGCCGGATCAGCACGCGTGCGCCGTCTGCCCGGCGCAGTCCGCGTTCGCCGCCTGCCCGGCGCGGCACGCGCCCGCCGCCCCGGTCCGCCGCCTGGTCTGCGCAGCACACGCCCGCCGCCCCGTCGGCTCAGCTTTCGTCCCGGTGCCTGCCGGGGTTCAGGATCTCGTCCAGCACCTCGACCACCACCTCGTAGGCCAGAGCGCGCACGGCGGCGTCCCGGCCCTCGTCCGGGTCGGCCGGCTCCGCGCCACCGCGGTCCCGCCACACCCGCTGCTCCCGCAGGGCCCACGCCCTGCCCCGCTGGATCCGCCGCATCAGCTCGTCTGAGTCCACGACATCGGTCATGCCGTCCGCGTACCCGCCCCGGCGGCTTCGATGGCGATCCGGACCCGGGCGCGCCGGTTTCGGTGCCCGCCGCGGGTTTGGGCGCGCCGTCGGCGGTGAGCCGAAAAGTGGGGGCAATCGGGCGGAATCGCCCTTGTCCCTTCTCCGGGCCGGCTCCGGCCAGGATCTGCGATCGAGCAGCCAGGGAGCGAGACCAGTGAGCACGTATCACTCGACCGAGCCCCTACGCGAACCGTGGGGCCGCAACGGGCCGGTACGCCGAGGCGGGTGCTGCCCGGCCGACGTACGCGGCGCCGTGCGCCGCGCGGTGACGCGGCGGTGCCTGGACACCGGCGACCGCTGCGACGAGGACGGCCTGGCCGACGCGCTGCTCGTCGCCTCGGAGCTGACCACCAACGCCATCCTGCACGGCGGCGGGGTCACGGAGGTCGACGTCGACGTCGTCGAACACGGGGTGCGGGTGTCGGTGAGCGACCGCAGCGACCGCCTGCCCGAGGTCAGGGCGCCGGTCGACGCCCGTGGGCGTCGGCGCGTCGGGGGCCGCGGCTGGCCCATCGTGTGCCGGCTGGCGCGGGACGTGCAGGTGACGGGACTGCCCGCGGGCGGCAAACGCATCACTGCCGAGGTCGACCTCTTCTGACTCCTCCGAACGGGCGACAAGGTTCCCGCACGGAGCCCGCGTTTGCACGCATGGCGGCAGGGCAGACGCACTTTCGTGCTTCGGACCGGAGGCGCGCCGGCGGGAAGAGGTCTGCGCTCCGGGGCCCCAAGGTCGAACGGACCGGCGCCCTTCCCGCGGCAATCCCGTGACAAGTCGCTGAGAAGACCGTTCAGGAGCGATTCCGCATGCGCATCGACACGTCGACCAGCCGTACCACCACCACCGGGCCCGCGACCACGCACCGACGAACCCACGACGACGCTCCCGAGACCGCCGACCTCTTCGCCCGGCTGGCCGACCTGCCCGACGGCCCCGAACGGGACGCCGTCCGCGATGAACTCGTCACGGCCTGGCTGCCCATGGCCCACCGCATCGCCGGCCGCTTCCGCGACCGCGGCGAGGCGGTCGAGGACCTGCGTCAGGTGGCCGCACTCGGCCTGGTGAAGGCGATCGACCGCTACGACCCCGAGCGCGGCGCGTTCGAGAGCTACGCCGTGCCCACCATCACCGGCGAGGTCAAGCGCCACTTCCGGGACCGGATGTGGGCCCTGCGAGTGCCGCGCCGGGTGCAGGAACTGCGCAACAAGGTGCGCGTCGCCCGCCGCGAACTCGCCCAGGCCCCGGGCACGCGCGAGCCCACCGTCGCCGAGATCGCCGCCCACACCGGGCTGACCGAGGAAGAGGTCGGCGCGGGCCTGGAGGCCCTGGAGAGCTTCAGCACCCTCTCCCTCGACGCCGAACTCTCCGGCGACGAGGACGGCTACAGCCTCGCCGACACCCTCGGCGCGCCCGACTCCTCGTACGACATCGTCGTGGACCGCGAGTCCGCGAAGGAGTGCCTGCGCAATCTGCCCGAGCGGGAACGCGCCATCCTCTACATGCGGTTCTTCGAGGACATGACGCAGAGCCGCATCGCCGACCGGCTCGGCATCTCCCAGATGCACGTCTCCCGGCTCATCAGCCGCAGCTGCGCCCGCGTCCGCGACGAGGCGCTGGGCCGCCGCACCCCGGCGCGTCCCGCCGCCAACCGCGCGGCCGGCTCGCGCGCGGGGCGGCGCCCGCGCCGCTGAAGCAGGTCCGCACCACACGACGGAGGCCGGTCCGAAAGGACCGGCCTCCGTCGTTCGCTCACCGTCCGGTTCGCTCGCCGTCCGGCGCCCTCGCTCAGGGCCGAGGACTCGTCCCCTGGACCTGTTCCCGCACCTGTTCCGGCGTCAGATACGAGTCCGTGTACTCGAAGTCCTTGAGCTTGGCGGGGGTGCGCGCCTGGAAGCCGGTACGGACGAAGTCGTCGCCGGCGATGGCGTTGAGCACCCAGTTCGTCATCACCCGGGTCTTGGCGACGTTGGTGCGCAGCGCCGACCAGTGATAGCCGCGCGCGACGGCCTGCGCGGGCAGCCCGCGCAGCTCCACGCCGAGCGGCTTGGACACCGCGTCCCGCCCGCCGAGGTCGACCACAAGACCCAGGTCCTTGTGCACATACGGCTCCCTGGGCAGGCCGCGCAGCGTCGCGATGACGTTGTCGGCGACCTTGCGGCCCTGCCGCATGGCGTGCTGCGCGGTCGGCGGGCACACGGCGCCCTCGTCGCCCTTCGCCATGTCGGGCACCGCGGCGGCGTCGCCCAGCGCGAACACCCCGTCATGGCCCGGCAGGTTCATGTCGGCGGTGACGGCGAGCCGGCCGCGCACCGTCTCCGCGCCCAGCGTGGCGATGAGCGGGCTCGCCACCACACCCGCCGTCCAGATCAGGGTGCGGGTGGGCACCACCCGGCCGTCGGTGAAGGTGACCTCCTCGGGGCCCGCCTTCTCGATCGACACGCCGAGCGAGACCTCGATGCCCCGCCGCCGCAGCACCTCCTGCGCGCTGCGGCCCAGCTTGTCGCCCAGTTCCGGCATCAGCTTCGGTGCGATGTCGATCAGATGCCACTTGATCAGGCTCGGGTCCAGCCGCGGATAGCGCCGGACCGCGTTGTGCGTCAGCCGTTGCAGACAGGCGGCCGTCTCGGTGCCCGCGTAACCGCCGCCGACGACCACGAACTGGAGCCGCGAGGCCCGCTCGGCGGGATCCTGGCTGGCGTCGGCGAGGTCGAGCTGCGAGATCACGTGGTCGCGGATGTAGGCGGCCTCGGCGAGGGTCTTCATGCCGAAGGCGTGGTCGGTGAGCCCGGGGATGTCGAAGGTGCGGGTCACACTGCCCGGGGCCAGCACGATGTAGTCGTACGGTTCGTTGACGGTCTGCCCGGTGATCGCGCGGATGACGCAGACCTTGGCCTTCAGGTCCACGCCGATGGCGCCGCCGGGGATGATCCGGGTGCGGTACTTGCGGCTGCGGCGCAGGGACAGCGCGATCGACTGGGGTGTCAGCACCCCGGAGGCGACCTGCGGCAGCAGCGGCAGATAGAGCTGGTAGGAGAACGGGGTCACCAGGGTCACGTCGGCCTCGTCGGGGCCGAGTTTCCGTTCCAGGCGCCGTACGCACTCCACTCCCGCGAAGCCGGCGCCCACCACCAGAATCCGGGGTCGTGTCACGTTGTCCATCCCTTCCGCGGTTTACGCATCGATCCCACCGTGTGGAGGGCCGTCGCGCCAGTCGGGGCCGCAGCACGGGCCCCTTGCCGAGTCCGGGGGAGTGGCCCTCACCACGGCAGGAACGTGTGCACGTCCTTGCCGTCCTCCCCGGTCACCACGCTCACCTGGTCGCACAGGGCGTGCAGCAGATGCCAGCCGATGCCACCGCCGCCGGTGCTCGGCTTGAACGGTCTCGGCGACGGCTCGGTGGTGCTGGTGTCGTGCAGGGTGACGTGCACACCGTCGAAGGTGCGCCGCATCCGGAGCTGGAACGGCCCCGGGGCGTACTGCACCGCGTTCGCGGCCAGTTCCGTCACCACCAGCAGAATGTCGTCCCAGTGCTCGGGCGAGGCCGGCGGAGCCACCCGCGCGAGGTCGCGCAGATAGCCCTCCGCGGCCAGCCGCGCGCCGGTCACGTCGCGCGGTTCACCCGCGAAGCCCATCGTTCGACTGGGCATTCCTCGCGAAGTCAGTCTGTCGTCCCAACCCGGCTCGGTCGTCATGTCGCCATTTCCCGCGTACGATTCGCCGGCGCGTTCACCAGGCGTTTTGCGTTCGCCACGTACGCGGGTTCCCCATGCCGCACAGCCCATGCGGTCAAGGGCGGCTTGATCACCGGAACACGTCGTCCGACTCCTCCCACTCCGCCGCCTCCTCGGCGGCCCGCAGCCGCGAGGTACGCGCCCGAGAGGCGTACATCGCCTCGATGTCCTGCGCGTAGTGCCGCACGATCGCGTCCCGCCGCAGCTTCATCGACGGGGTCAGCAGTCCGCTCGCCACGTCGAACGGCGCCGGCAGCACCCGGAACACCCGGATGGACTCCGACCGCGACACCGCGCTGTTGGCCGCGGCGACCGCGCGGGCGACCTCCTCCCGCAGCGCGTTCTCCTCCCGCGCCTCCCGCAGCGGCGCGTCCCCCGGCAGCGCCAGCCCCGCCCGCCAGTGCACCAGGAACTCCGGATCCAGCGTGATCAGCGCACCCACGCAGGGCCGGTTGTCGCCCACCACGACCGCCTGGTGGACCAGCGGGTGCAGCCGCAGCCGCTGCTCCAGCACCGCCGGGGCGACACTCTTGCCGCTGCTGGTGATGACCACGTCCTTCTTGCGGCCGGTGATGGTGAGATAGCCGTCGGCGTCCAGCTGTCCGAGATCCCCGGTGGCCAGCCAGCCGCCGCGCAGCGCGGCCCGCGTCGCCGCCTCCTCGCCCACATAGCCCTGGAACACCGACGGACCGCGCACCCAGATCTCCCCGTCCGCGGCCACCCGCAGCTCGGTGCCCGGCAGCGCCTGCCCCACGGTGCCCGACTTCTCCCGGCCCAGCGGCTGCATGGTGATCCCGCCGCTGGTCTCGGTCAGCCCGTACCCGTCGTGCACATAGATGCCGATGCCCTCGAAGAACAGGGACAGCTCACGGTTGAGCGGCGAGCCGCCGGAGGTCGCCCGGCCCACCCGGCCGCCCAGCGCGGCCCGCAGCCCCCGGTACACCGTGCGCTCGAACAGCGCGTGCTGGAGCCGCAGCTCCAGACCCGGCCCGGAGCCCCGGCCGAGCCGCTGCCGCTCCACGGCCGCCGCGTAGGACCGGGCCGTCTCCGCGGCCCGCTCGAACAACGCCCCGCGGCCGGCCTGCTGCGCCGTCCGCAGGAACGTCTTGTACAGCTTCTCGAACACCGACGGGACGGCGTAGAAGTACGTCGGGCGGAACGACCGCAGCGCCGCCGCCAGCGCCGCCTCGCCCAGCTCGGGCTCGTGCCCCAGCACGATCCCGCCGCGCACGCACAGGCCCTGGATCATCAGGCCGTACACATGGGAGAACGGCAGGAAGGCGAGGACCCGGCCCTGCTCGCCCGGCGGGGCCGCAGTGTGGCCCCAGCCCGCCAGCAGGGTGTCGCACGGCGCGGCCAGCCCGCGGTGGCTCAGCGCGCAGCCCAGCGGGCGCCCGGAGGTGCCCGAGGTGTAGGTGACGGCCGCCGTGGCGTCCGGCAGCACGATCCGGCGCAGCGAGTCGACGGTCTCCTGCGGGATCACCTCGCCGCGGGCGGCCAGCTGGTCCAGCGCCCCCGCGTCCAGCTGCCAGACGTGCCGCAGCGCGGGCAGGCCCGCGCAGACCGAGCCGACCGTCATCGCGCCGTGCTCGTCCTCGACCACCACGGCCACGCACCCGGCGTCCCGCAGGATCCACTCGACCTGGTCGCGGGAGGCGCTCGGGTACACCGGCACCACCTCGGCGCCCACCGTCCACAGCGCGTAGGCGAACACCGTCCACTCGTAGCGGGTGCGGGCCATCACCGCGACCCGCCGGCCGGGCGAGATCCCGGAGGCGACCAGGCCGCGCGCCAGGTCGACCACCGCGTCCCGCAGCTCCACCGCGGTCACCTCCTCCCAGCGGTCGGAGGCCGGGTCCGGGCGGTGGGAGGCGAGCGGCAGGGTCGGGTCGCGCTCGGCCGTCTCGAAGAGCCGGTCGGCGAGGCCCCCGGTCAGCGGTGGCGGCGGAGCCGGGGGAGCGAGAGCGACGTCGCGCATGCGCTGCTCCTGAGGTGTACGGGCCGTGACTACGCCGACGGGGACTGTCATCGACGGTGGTCGAATGTATCGGTCGGCGGGCCCGATCGGTGCGCGGACGGCCAAATGTCTCCGGTTCGATGATCTCGGCCGGATCGGGGGACTCGGGGGACATGAGTCATATCAACCCCGATCCGGAGCCCGAGCGGACGACCGGCCTCGAACCGGGCGGCGGCGTACCCCCAGGGGAGACCCCGCCCGCGGAGAGCAGCATGCCGGAGGCCGGGCCCCAGGAGACGCACAACCCGACCAAGGGCTGGGCCAAGGGACCGCTGACCGTGATCATCGTCCTGGCGGTGCTGATCGCGGCGTTCTTCCTGGCCTACGCGCTGGTGCTCATCCTGTAGCGCCCTGGGTGCGGCGCACGCACGCGGCGACGACCTCGCGCAGGCTGTCGGTCCGTGCCAGCAGTTCGCGCTGCACCTGGGCGCCGTTCCCGTCCCGCAGCAGCCGGGCGCAGCTCTCGCGCGCCCGGTCGAGGTCGCCGGTGTCCTTGAGCGCGTCCCCGACATGGTCGAGCAGGGCGTTGACGACGGTCTCGGCGGGCGCGGGCCGCATCGCCGGGGGGAGCAGCAGCTCGCCGGTGAGGCCGGAGCGGGCGGCCCGCCATCCGGCCAGCCGCAGCACGCTCACTCCGAGGTCGGCCGCCGGCCGGCCGGCCCGCCAGTCCCGGGCGGCCGTCTCCACCAGCCCGCGGGCGAGGGTGGCGATCAGTACGGCGGTGTCGGCGTCCAGGCAGACGTCCGAGACACGGATCTCCACGGTCGGGTAGCGCCGGGACAGCCGGGCGTCGAAGTAGACCATCGCCTCGTCGAGGAGGGTGCCGGTCGCCATCATGTCGGCGACCCGGCGGTCGTACTCCGCGGCCGAGCCGAACAGCTCGGTGGGGCCGGCCGAGGGCCAGCGCTGCCACACGCGGCTGCGGTAGCTGGCGTAGGCGGAGTCCTTGCCCTGCCAGAAGGGCGAGTTGGCGCTGAGCGCGGACAGCACCGCGAGCCAGGGTCGCAGCCGGTCGACGACCGCGACGCCCTCCTCGTCGGAGTCGACCGCCACATGCACATGACAGCCGAGGACGAGCTGTTCCCGGGTGGCGATCCCGTACTCCTCCGCCATCCACTGGTAGCGGCTGTTGGCGCCGACGGCCGGGCTGACCGGCAGCGGCGAGGTGGCCAGTGCCGCCACCGTGCAGCCGATGTCCTCCGCGTGCCGGGCCGCCTCGGCCCGGCAGCGGACTATCTCCTCGCCGAGCACCGCCATGTCCGTCTGCGGGTCGGTCGCGAACTCCAGCATCTGCTCGTGGAGTTCCTTCTCGAACACGTCCTGATCGGCGTCCTCGTGCGTGGCGCGGGCGAGCACGGCCGCCGAGCGCGCCCGCGGCTCTCCAGTCTCTGGATCAACCAGGAGGAGTTCCTCCTCCACACCCACGGTGCGCACCTGTGTCCGCCTTTCCGAGGCTCTGCTACGGGACGGGAGGACAGCCCTCCCGTACGCCCCGGATGCCCCGTGGACTCGGGTTCACACCGCCACCGGCGTCAGCCACACCGTGGCCAGCGGCGGCAGGGTGAGCCGCAGATGGCTCTCCTCCGGCTTGACCGGACCGGAGTGGGTGACGTCGCTGCCGCCGTAGCGGGCCGCGTCGGTGTTCAGCACCTCCTCCCAGGCGACGACGTCGTCGGGCACCCAGAGCCGGTAGTCGTGCCGGACGACAGGGGAGAAGTTGCTGACCGAGAGCAGCGGCGTGCCGTCGGCGGCCATGCGCAGGAACGCGAAGACGTTGTCGTCGGCCGAGTCGCACGCCACCCAGCGGAAGCCCTCCGGGCTGGTGTCGCGCTGCCACAGCGCCGGCGTCGCGAGGTACCGGTGGTTGAGGTCGCGCACCAGGTCGCGCACCCCGCGGTGGTCCGGCTCCGCCTCGTAGCCGGGGTCGAGCAGCCACCAGTCGGGCCCGTGCGGCTCGGACCACTCGCCTCCTTGCGCGAACTCCTGCCCCATGAACAGCAGTTGCTTGCCCGGGTGGGCCCACATGAAGCCGAGGTAGGCGCGGTGGTTGGCCCGCTGCTGCCACCAGTCGCCGGGCATCTTGGAGACGAGAGCCTGCTTGCCGTGCACCACCTCGTCGTGCGAGATCGGCAGCACGTAGTTCTCGCTGTACGCGTACACCATCGAGAAGGTCATCTCGTGGTGGTGGTACTTGCGGTGCACCGGCTCCTTGCTCATGTACTGGAGCGAGTCGTGCATCCAGCCCATGTTCCACTTCAGCCCGAACCCGAGACCGCCGCTGTCGGTCGGCCGCGTCACCCCGCCCCAGGCGGTGGACTCCTCGGCGATGGTCACCACACCGGGCACCCTGCGGTACACGGTCGCGTTCATCTCCTGGAGGAACCGCATGGCGTCCAGGTCCTCACGGCCGCCGTAGGCGTTCGCCGACCACTGGCCGTCCTCGCGGGAGTAGTCGAGGTAGAGCATCGAGGCGACCGCGTCCACCCGCAGGCCGTCGATGTGGAACTCCTCGCACCAGTACACCGCGTTGGCGACCAGGAAGTTGCGCACCTCGGTCCGCCCGAAGTCGAACTCGTACGTGCCCCAGTCCGGGTGCTCCGCGCGCTGCCCGTTCCCGGGTTCGTACAGCGGGTCCCCGTCGAAGCGGGCCAGCGCCCAGTCGTCCTTCGGGAAGTGCGCCGGCACCCAGTCCATGATCACGCCGATGCCGGCCTGGTGCAGACGGTCGACCAGGTACCGGAAGTCGTCCGGATCGCCCAGCCGGGAGGTCGGCGCGTAGAAGGAGGTGACCTGGTAGCCCCAGGACCCGCTGAACGGATGCCCGGCGACCGGCATCAGCTCCACATGGGTGAAACCCAGGTCCTTGACGTACGCGGGCAGCTCATCGGCCAGCTGCCGGTAGGTGAGCCCCGGCCGCCAGGACGGCAGGTGCACTTCGTACACCGAGAACGGCGCCTCGTGCACCGGGGTGTCCGCGCGGTGCGCCAGCCACTCCTGGTCGCCCCACTCGTAGCGCGACGACGTCACCACCGACGCGGTCGCGGGCGGCACCTCCGCCTCGCGGGCCATCGGGTCAGCCTTCAGGAACCGGCCGCCGTACTGCGAGGTGATCTCGAACTTGTACCGGGTGCCCTCGCCGACCCCCGGCAGGAACAGCTCCCACACTCCGCACGCGCCCAGCGAGCGCATCGGGAACGCGGTCCCGTCCCAGTGGCAGAAGTCCGCCGCGACCCGCACCCCGCGCGCGTTCGGCGCCCACACCGTGAACCGGGTGCCCGTCACGCCCTCGTGGGTCATGGGCTGTGCCCCGAGCGCCTTCCACAACTGCTCGTGGCGGCCCTCGCGGATCAGATGCAGATCCAGCTCGCCCAGCGCCGGCAGGAACCGGTACGGGTCGTGCGTCTCCTGCTCGTCGTCCCCGTACGCCACCAGCAGCGTGTACGCCGGGATCCGGTCGAAGGGGAGGACGGCGGAGAACAGCCCGTCGCCCTCCGAGACCAGGGCGTGCCGCTCCCCGTCGACCAGCACGCTCACCGCCCGCGCGAACGGGCGCAGCGCCCGGACGGCGACCCCGCCCGGCACCGGGTGCGCCCCGAGCAGGGCGTGCGGGTCGTGATGGGACCCGGACAGCAGCCGGTCGCGGTCGCCCGCGTCCAGCGGCGGGGCCACCCCGCCCGGCCGGTGCGCGGGCGGGAGCGGGCCGGAGGCCTCGGGAAGTGAGGTGTCGCGCAGCGCCACGGTGTCAGTCTCCTCTCACGGCGAGTCGTTCGATCGCCGCCATCGGCACAGGGAGCCAGTCCGGACGGTGTCTGGCCTCGTAGAGCACTTCGTACACAGCCCGGTCCGTCTCGTAGGCGCGGAGCAGACCGTGCTTCTTGCGGGGATCCCACCCGGCCCGGGCGGCGTACCCCGCGCAGAACGCCTCCCGGCAGCGGCGCGCCCACTCGGGGCGCCAGGGCCGGCGCTGCCGGGCCGCGTAGTCGAAGGAGCGCAGCATGCCCGCGACGTCCCGGACCGGGGACTGGGCGCTGCGCCGCTCGGCGAGCGGCCGGGACGGTTCGCCCTCGAAGTCGATGACGAACCACTCACGCCCCGCCCGCAGCACCTGTCCCAGGTGCAGATCGCCGTGGATCCGCTGGGCCGGCGGCCCCGGATCACAGGTGGTGAGCGCGCTGAACGCGCCCCGCAGCCCCGGCACGTACGGCCGCAGCGCCGGCACGGCGTGGGCGGCGGCGTCCAGCCGCTCCGCCATCGCCGCGGCCGTCCACGCGTTCTCGCCGGGCACACCGGTCGGGAAGGCCGCGGCCAGCGCCAGGTGGACGTCCGCCGTGGCCCGGCCCAGCTCGCGGGCGTGGCCGGTGAAGTCCGCGCCGGTGGCGAGCGCGTTCAGGGCCAGCGTCCAGCCGTCGGAGGCGTCCCGCAGGAACGGCTGGAGCACTCCGAGGGTGGCCTCCTGCGGCTGGGTGGTGCGGAACCACGCCACCGGCGCCGGCACCCGCTCGCAGCCCTGCTCGGCCAGCGCGCCCGGCACCTCCAGGTCCGGGTTCACACCCGGCTGGATGCGCCGGAAGACCTTCAGGATGAACTCGTCGCCGTACACCAGCGAGGAGTTGGACTGCTCGGCGTCCAGCACCCGGGGCACCAGACCCGCCGGCACCGGCTTGGCCGGGTCGGTCTCGAAGCGCAGCGGACCGGCCGAGCCGGGCTGCCGCAGCCGCTCCAGCAGCAGTTGCGCCGAACGGGGGTCCAGCAGGGCGTCGTAGATCGTCTGACCGGCCAGCGGGCCTTCCTGCGCCTGCCCGATCAGTGCCCGGCCGAGCCGTGGCGACGGGTTCTTCCGCACGCCGAGGAACAGCTGGTAGATGTCCCCGGGCGGCGGGGTGCCGCCGGGCGCGGGCACGCCCGCGTGGCCGCTGTGCCCGCCGGCGTGCCCGGCGTGCACCAGCAGGTGCAGACAGCCCGGGAACAGCTCGGTCAGGGACAGCAGGCGCAGGTCCGTGACGGGACGGTCCTTGCCGGCGAACCAGCGCTGCCTCGGCAGCCACGCCCGCAGCAGCCCGTCGAGCGAGGCCATGGGCCGGGTGAGCCCGGCCCGCCCGCTGCCGCTCGGTCGGAGGGATGCGGTCTTCGTCATGGTGACGCCTCCTTTCGTCGGCGCACGCTCACAGTCGTCGGCCGATGCGAGATGCGACTCGGACGAGCCGGAACCAGTAGAAGCCGTGGCCCCCGAGGGTCAGCAGGTACGGCAGTTCGCCGATGGCGGGGAAGCGCACACCGCCGAACAGCTCGACCGGGTGACGTCCGGCGAACTCGCTCAGGTCCAGCTCGGTCGGCTGGGCGAACCGCGCGAAGTTGCTCACGCACAGCACCAGGTCGTCCTCGTACTCGCGGAGGAACGCGAGCACGGCCGGGTTCGACGACTGCAGCTCGCGGAACGAGCCGAGGCCGAAGGCCGGGTTCTGCTTGCGGATCTCGATCATCCGCCGGGTCCAGTGCAGCAGCGACGACGGCGACGCCATCGACGCCTCGACGTTGGTGACCTGGTAGCCGTAGACCGGGTCCATGATCGTGGGGAGGTAGAGCCGGCCGGGGTCGCAGGTGGAGAAGCCCGCGTTGCGGTCGGGAGTCCACTGCATGGGCGTGCGGACGGCGTCCCGGTCGCCGAGCCAGATGTTGTCTCCCATGCCGATCTCGTCGCCGTAGTACAGGATCGGCGAGCCGGGCAGCGACAGCAGCAGCGCGGAGAACAGTTCGATCGTGTGCCGGTCGTTGTCGAGGAGGGGCGCCAGACGCCGGCGGATGCCGATGTTGGCCCGCATGCGCGGGTCCTTGGCGTACTCCGCCCACATGTAGTCGCGCTCTTCGTCGGTGACCATCTCGAGGGTCAGCTCGTCGTGGTTGCGCAGGAAGATGCCCCACTGGCAGCTGGAGGGGATGGCCGGGGTCTTGGCCAGGATCTCCGAGACCGGGTAGCGGGACTCACGGCGCACGGCCATGAAGATGCGCGGCATGACCGGGAAGTGGAAGGCCATGTGGCACTCGTCGCCGCCGCTGGCGTAGTCGCCGAAGTAGTCGACGACGTCCTCCGGCCACTGGTTCGCCTCCGCGAGGAGCACCGTGTCCGGGTACATCGCGTCGATCTCGCGCCGGACCCGCTTCAGGAACTCGTGGGTGGCCGGCAGGTTCTCGCAGTTGGTGCCCTCCTGCGCGTACAGGTAGGGCACCGCGTCCAGGCGGAAACCGTCGATGCCGAGGTCCAGCCAGAAGCGGAGAGCCGCCAGGATCTCCTCCTGCACGGCGGGGTTCTCGTAGTTGAGGTCCGGCTGGTGGGAGAAGAACCGGTGGAAGAAGTACTGCTTGCGGACCGGGTCGAAGGTCCAGTTGGAGACCTCGGT
>NZ_JBEPAL010000068.1:0-36653 GCF_040298625.1 Streptomyces sp. NPDC001532 | reverse complement strand
GTACTGCAGGGGGGACCCTGTGGGAGAGTAGGACGCCGCCGAACAAATTTTAGGGAAAACCCCCGCATCGAAAGATGCGGGGGTTTTCTGCGTTTCAGGAGGCTTTTATAGGGTGCGTGGGCTCTTCCGGTGGGAGAGCCCTGTTCGCGCTACAGGCGGCCGGCTGTTTTCAGGGCCAGGTAGGCGTCCGCCAATGCTGGTGCCAGGTGATCGGGCGTTGCGTCGACGACGGTGACTCCGTGGCGGCGTAGTTGTTCGGCGGTGCGGTCGCGTTCGGTCTGGGCCTGGGCGGCGGCAGCGGCGTCGTAGACGGCTTCCGTGTTGCCGCGGGCCTTGGCCATGCCGGCGATGTGCGGGTCGGCCGCCGAGGCGACCAGGACCGTGTGGCGTTGGGTCAATTGCGGCAGGAGAGGGAGCAGGCCTTCTTCCATCGGGGCCGCGTCGAGTGTGGTCATCAGGACGATCAGGGAACGGCGAGGCGCGGTGCGGAGCGCGGTGGCGGTGAGGCCCCGGGCGTCCGTCTCCACGAGCTCGGGTTCCAGGGTCGCCATCGTGTCGACGAGGGCCGGGAGGACGTCTTTCGCTGTGCGGCCCTGAACAAGAGCCCGAACGCGGCGGTCGTAGGCGAGGAGGTCTACGCGGTCGCCGGCGCGGGAGGCGAGGGCGGCGAGCAGGAGTGCCGCGTCCATGGAGGCGTCGAGGCGCGGGGCGTCGCCCACGCGGCCCGCGGAGGTGCGGCCGGTGTCCAGGACCAGCAGGATGTGGCGGTCGCGCTCCGGGCGCCAGGTGCGGACGGCGACGGAGGAGTGGCGGGCCGTGGCTCGCCAGTCGATGGAGCGGGTGTCGTCGCCGGGCACGTACTCGCGGAGGCTGTCGAACTCGGTGCCCTCGCCTCGGGTGAGGACGCTGGTGCGGCCGTCGAGTTCCCGGAGGCGGGCGAGCTTCGACGGGAGGTGCTTGCGGCTGGTGAAGGGCGGCAGCACGCGGACGGTCCAGGGGGCCTTGTGGGTGCCCTGGCGGGCGTAGAGGCCCAGTGGGCCGTATGAGCGGATGGTGACGCGGTCCGCCTGGCGGTCGCCGCGGCGGGTGGGGCGTAGGCGGGTGGTGAGGCGTCGGCGTTCGCCGGCGGGGACGGTCAGGTGGTGGCGGGAGGCCGCCACCTCGGTGCCCGGCTGCCAGCTGCTCGGCGGCCAGGCGTCCCTCAGATCGGCTCGCAGGGGGCGGCCGGAGGGGTTGGTGACCGTGAGGGTGACGTCGGCGGTGTCGCCGAGGCGGGTGGAGGCGGCGCCGGAGCGGGACAGGCGCAGGCGGCGTACGGGGGCCGCGAGGGCGTAGTCGCAGGCGCAGGCGAGGGCCAGGGGGGCGTTCACGGCGAGGATGCCGGTCCAGCCGGGTGCCCAGATGCCGACCGGGAGGGAGCCGAGGGCCGCGATGAGGGCGGCGCGTCCGGTGAGGGCCATCAGCGGGGGACGGGGACGTGGGCGAGGATCGAGTTGATGACGGAGTCGGCCGTCACGCCTTCCATCTCGGCCTCCGGGCGGAGCTGCACGCGGTGGCGGAGGGTGGGGAGGGCCAAGGCCTTCACGTCGTCGGGGATGACGTAGTCGCGGCCGGTCAGCCAGGCCCAGGCGCGGGCGGTCGCGAGGAGGGCGGTGGCGCCGCGCGGGGACACGCCGAGGGTGAGGGACGGCGACTCGCGGGTGGCGCGGCAGATGTCGACCACGTAGGCGGTGATCTCGGGGGAGACGGTGGTCTTGGCGACGGCCGCGCGGGCGGCTTCGAGGTCGGCGGGGCCGGCCACCGGGCGGACGCCGGCGGCGCGGAGGTCGCGCGGGTCGAAGCCCTCGGCGTGTCGGGTGAGGACGTCGATCTCGTCCTGGCGGGACGGGAGCGGGATCGTCAGCTTGAGGAGGAAGCGGTCGAGCTGGGCCTCGGGGAGGGGGTAGGTGCCTTCGTACTCGACCGGGTTCTGGGTCGCGGCGACCAGGAACGGCTCGGGGAGCGGGCGGGGGGTGCCGTCGACCGTGACCTGGCGTTCCTCCATGGCCTCCAGGAGGGACGACTGGGTCTTCGGGGGCGTGCGGTTGATCTCGTCGGCCAGCAGGAGGTTGGTGAAGACCGGGCCGGGCTGGAAGGAGAACTCGGCGGTGCGGGTGTCGTAGACGAGGGAGCCGGTGACGTCGCTCGGCATCAGGTCGGGGGTGAACTGGACGCGCTTGGTGTCGAGTTCCAGTGCGGAGGCGAGGGCGCGCACGAGCAGCGTCTTGGCGACGCCGGGGACTCCTTCGAGCAGGACGTGCCCGCGGCACAGGAGGGCGACGACGAGTCCGGTCACGGCGGGGTCCTGGCCGACCACGGCCTTGGCGATCTCGGCGCGCAGGGCTTCCAGGGCGGCTCGGGCGTGGCCCGGGTCGCCGGTCCGCCCGGCGTTGTCAGTGGTCGGGTCCATCATGGACGGCGTACCTCTCTTTCGAGGGCGTCGAGTTGGTCGGCGACTGCGATGAGGGCCGCGTCGTCGCTGGGCGGCGGGCCGTAGAGCAGGGAGTGCAGGGACTGTCCGTCGCCGTGGAGGTGCGCGGACAGTGCGGGGAGCAGGGCTTCGGGCGTGTGTGCCCGGGTGACGGGGATGCCTACGAGGGGGGCGAGGCGCGTGCGGGTGGTGGAGCGAAGAGCGGCGGCCGCGCGGTCGCGGGCGTTCGCCTTGCGGTAGAGGCGGGCGCGGCCTTCGACGGTTTCGGAGGCGCGGATCGCCACGGGGAGTTGTTCGGGCACCAGGGGGCCGAGCCGGCGTGCCCGCCACAGGGCGGCCAGGGCCGCGGCGATGAAGAGTTGCAGGGTCCCCCAGAGCCAGCCCGAGGGGAGCAGGTCGAAGAAGCCTTTCTCGCCGTCCGGGCCGGCGGCGGAGGCGTCGGAGAGCGAGGGGAGGTACCAGACCAGATGGGGGCGGGAGCCGAGGAGTTGGAGGGCGAGCGAGGCGTTGCCCTGCTCGTCGAGGCGTTCGTTGAGGAGGATGTCGGGCGCGCCGAGGACGATGGTGTCGCCCTCGCCCTCGCCGTCGCCGGGGGTGTGCGGGACACGGATCAGGGTGGCCAGGCGCTCGCTGGGGTAGCACCTGTCGGCGTCGGGGCGGGTCGTGGTGTAGCGGATGCCGCCGGTGTCGGCGGGGCCGGCGCGGCGGGCGGCGGGGAGTGCGCAGTCGGGGGAGAGCGTCGACTGCTGGCTGGTGGCGGGGTCGGCGCTGACGCCGGGGGCGAGTCGTTCGACGGAGGCGCCGCCGGCCGCGACGAGGACGGTGCGTCCGCCGGAGTCGGCGGCGGCGCCGTGCAGCTGGTCCTGCTGGCTCGCCGTCAGCAGGTCGGGGACGGCGACCAGGAGGGTGGTGTCCGGGGCGAGTGCGGCGCGGGCGTCGGCCAGGGTGGTGACCACGCGGGTGGACACGCCGCGGTCGGCGAGGAGTTCGGCGACGGCGCGGCTGCCCTGCGGGTCGGCGGAGCGGGGGTCGAGGTTGCCGTGCCGGGTGTCGGAGCGGATGACGGCGATCGTCACGGCGGCCGCCAGGAGCAGGACGAGGGCGAGGGCGATGCCTCGCGTGCGGGTCCACAGGTGGCGGGCGGTCGGGGAGACCGAGGTGGGCGCCGGGAGCGTGGCCGTGGTCTCGGTGGTCATCCGGCGGCCCCCTGGCTGGTGCTGTGGGGCGTGCTGTGGTCGCTGTTGCCGGTGAGCTCGGGCTTGGTGCGTTCCAGGTCGCGGTCGAGGGCGGCGATGCGCTGGTACGCCTGCTGGGTGGCGGTGCGGCCGCCGTATGTCACGTCGTCGAAGTCGCGGGCGGCGGCGCGGAGTCCGTCGGTGTGGGAGGGCAGTGCGCGGCCGGCCTCGGCGGCGGCCTCGTCGGCGGTGCGGCCGGGGCGGGCGTCGAGGAGGGTGCGTTCCTCCAGGGAGCGGACGATGGCGCGCATGCGTTCCTGGACGGCCTGGTTCCAGTGGCCCTGGGCGGCGTGCGCCTCGGCGGTGGCGCGGTGTTCGGCCGCGCTGCGGGGGCGGTCGTCGAAAAGGGCCGCGGAGGTGGTGGGCGGGCGGTGCGGGGTGCCCAGGCGCCACCACAGGGCCCCGACGACGGCGAGCACGGCGAGGATGACGACGACGAGGCCCACGGTGCCGCCGGGGGCGGCGGACGAGGCGGCGTCGAAGAGGTCGTCCACCCAGTCCCAGAAGGCGTTCAGGGCCCGCTGGAAGAGGCCGGGATCGTCCTCGTGGTACATGCTCTTGGACAGCTCGCGGCGCGCCGCCTCCCGCGCGGGGTCGCGCGGGAGGGTCACCGGTGGTTCGTCGCCGGAGCGCAGGAGTGACAGCACGGACTGGCCGTGGTGCGGTGGCCGTAAGGCCTGGGTGCCGCTGTGCGACCAAATCCCTACGGCGGATTCGGCGGCGCGGGGGAGGGCCGGCGCCGCTGTGAGAACTGCCCCCGCCAGGCTCACCGCATCAGCTCCCCGGGGTGCCGGGGGCGGCGGGACCGTAGTCCTGGACACCGGCGGCGCGGGCCAGTTCGAGGTCGAGGGCCTCGCGGCGGATGCGCTGGTCGATGTAGAGGAGCACGGTGACGCCGGCGGTGATCGGGAACGTGATCATCGACCCGAGCACCGAGCCGATGCCGCTGACGATGAGGAACGTCCAGCCGAAGTCGCCGGTGCCGTTGACGAAGCCGCTGACGCCGTCGCCGCTGAGCGCGGCGGCGAGGAACGTGAACGGGATGACGACGATCGCGGCGACGATGTTCGCGATGATCGTGGCGAGCAGCTGGATGCCGAAGACCCGCCACCAGGAGCCGCGCACCAGCTTGGTGGAGCGCTTCATCGCCTGGACGATGCTCTGCTTCTCCAGCATCAGCGCCGGGGAGGCCAGGGAGAAGCGGATCATCAGCCAGATGGCGACGACGGCGCCGGCGAGGCTGCCGAAGACGGCGAGTGCCGCGCCGCCGTCACCGCCGCCCGTGGCGGTCACGAGGATGCCGGGGAGCGCGCCGGCGAGGGCGATGCCGACGGCGATGACCAGCAGCAGGAGGATCAGGCCGAACAGCTTCACCACGCGCGGGGCGGCGTCCCGCCAGGCCTCGCCGGTGGTGACCGGCTTGCCGAGCACCGCGCGGCTGGTGACGGTCGTGAGCAGGGCGGTGGCGGCGACGGTGCCCACCAGGGAGATGACGAAGAGGACGCCGGAGCTGAGCATGGCGTCGCCCATGGCCCGGGTGAGTTCGTCGAGGGTGGCGCTGGGGTCGCCGAGGGCGTCGGTGTCGGCGAAGTCGTCGAGGACCAGGCCCTGGAGCAGGATCACGATGATCTCGGTGACGACCGCGACGGTGAGCGAGATGCCGAGGACCGTGCGCCAGTAGGTGCGCATGGTGGAGACGGCGCCGTCGAGGATCTCGCCCACGCCGAGCGGGCGGAGCGGGATGACGCCGGGCTTGGCGGCGGGCGGCGGGCCGCCCCAGGGGGTGCCCCAGCCGCCGTGGCCGCCGCCTGCGGGGCCGCCGGGGCCCTGCCAGCCGCCGGGGGCGCCGGGACCCTGCCAGTTGCCGTGACCGGCGCCGGGGCCGCCCTGCCAGTTGCCGGGACCGCCGGGGGGCGGGGTTCCCCAGCCCCCCGGGCCGGGCGGAGGGGGCGGCGGGGTCTGGCCCGGGGCGGGCGGGCCGGTGGGCGCGGACCACTGGGCGGGTGGCGGCTGCTCCTTCGACCACTGCGCGCCGGGGTTCCGCGGCTGCGCGGGCGGCTGCTGCGCGGGCTCGGGGCTCGGCCGGTCGGCCGGCTCGTCGGGGGCGGGCGTGCCGGGCTCGTGCCCGTCGGACGGGGCGGATCCGGGCGAGGCCCAGCCCGGAGTGTCGTTCATCGTCGCTCCTTCACGGTGCCCGTCCGCGGTCGCGGCGGCAGGTTGGCCAACATCGTGCCATGGGGGGCTCGGCGGGGGACCGGCCGCGGTAGGGGCTGCACACCTTCAATTGTCCGCCGGATAACGGGCAGACTGACCGCATGGCTGATCAGCAGGCGCAATCCGTCGAGGACAAGCGGCCGACCGAGGTACCCGTGCTCCGCTGGGAGGAGCCACCCGAGGGTCCCGTGCTGGTGCTACTGGACCAGACACGGCTGCCGAGCGAGGAGGTCGAACTGGTCTGCACGGACGCCCCCGCGCTGGTGGAGGCGATCCGGTCGCTGGCCGTGCGTGGCGCGCCGGTGCTCGGGATCGCCGGGGCGTACGGTGTCGCGCTCGCCGCGGTGCGCGGGTTCGACGTGGAGGAAGCGGCGCAGGCGCTCGCGGGCGCGCGCCCGACCGCGGTGAACCTCGCCGTGGGGGTGCGCCGGGCGCGGGACGCGTACCACGCGGCCCTGGCCGCCGGAGGCGACGTGGAGGCGGCCGCCGCGGCGGCGCTGGCGGCGGCGCGGCAGCTGCACCGGGAGGACGCCGAGGCCAGTGCCCGGATGGCGGAGCACGGGCTGACGCTGCTGGACGAGCTGCTGCCCGGCGGCGGGCACCGCGTCCTCACGCACTGCAACACCGGGTCGCTGGTGTCGGGCGGGGAGGGCACGGCGTTCGCGGTGGCGCTCGCCGCGCACCGGCAGGGGCGGCTGAGGCGGCTGTGGGTGGACGAGACGCGTCCGCTGCTGCAGGGCGCCCGGCTGACGGCGTACGAGGCGGCGCGCAGCGGGATGGCGTACACGCTGCTCACCGACAACGCGGCGGGGTCGCTGTTCGCGGCCGGGGAGGTGGACGCGGTGCTGATCGGGGCCGATCGCATCGCGGCGGACGGCTCGGTGGCGAACAAGGTGGGGAGCTATCCGCTGGCGGTGCTGGCGCGGTATCACCATGTGCCGTTCATCGTGGTGGCGCCGGTGACGACGGTGGACCCGGAGACTCCGGACGGGGCGTCCATCGAGGTGGAGCAGCGCCCGGGGTACGAGGTGACCGAGGTGACCGCGCCGCAGGTGCAGGTGTCGGGAGCGGGCGGTGGGATACCGGTGGCGCCGTTGGGGACGCAGGCGTACAACCCGGCGTTCGATGTGACGCCGCCCGAGCTGGTGACGGCGATCGTCACCGAGGAGGGCGTGGTGTCACCGGTGACGCGGGAGGCGCTGGCGGAGCTGTGCCGGAAGGGGCGCGGCGACCTTCGGCCGTGAACGGATGTCTCCCGGCCCGGCGGGTGTGCGCAGGGTAGGCGGACGGGGGCGGTGCGTGGTCGGGCCGCCTCCGGCTGCGGGGCGGTGACCCGGATTCTCGGCGTCCGGACCGCGGTGGCGGTCGGCGAGGGCAGACAGTGACGGTCCCGTACGACTATCGTCACTGGTCAGTGAGCTGCCTCACCTGGATCTTCGCCACCGTTATGAGAATGGGATGATGTCGTTTATGAAGGGACGAGTCCTTGTCGTCGACGACGACACGGCACTGGCCGAGATGCTCGGCATCGTGCTGCGTGGTGAAGGTTTTGAGCCGTCTTTCGTAGCCGACGGCGACAAGGCGCTGGCCGCTTTCCGGGAGGCGAAGCCCGATCTGGTGCTGCTGGACCTGATGCTGCCCGGTCGGGACGGCATCGAGGTCTGCCGCCTGATCAGGGCGGAGTCCGGGGTGCCGATCGTGATGCTCACGGCGAAGAGCGACACCGTCGATGTCGTCGTGGGCCTGGAATCGGGTGCCGACGACTACATCGTGAAGCCGTTCAAGCCGAAGGAGCTGGTGGCCCGTATCCGGGCGCGGCTGCGGAGGTCGGAGGAGCCTGCGCCGGAGCAGCTCGCCATCGGTGACCTGGTCATCGACGTGGCCGGGCACTCCGTGAAGCGGGACGGGCAGTCGATCGCGCTGACGCCGCTGGAGTTCGACCTGCTGGTGGCGCTGGCGCGCAAGCCGTGGCAGGTGTTCACCCGCGAGGTCCTGCTGGAGCAGGTGTGGGGCTACCGGCACGCTGCGGACACGCGGCTGGTCAACGTCCATGTGCAGCGGCTGCGCTCCAAGGTCGAGAAGGACCCGGAGCGGCCGGAGATCGTGGTGACCGTCCGGGGTGTCGGTTACAAGGCCGGGCCGAGCTGACATGTCCAAGGACAGTGCCGCTTCGGCGCCCGGCCGGTCCGGGACCCGCGCGGGGCGGCCTGTCGGCCGGAAGGCGGCGGGCTCCCGCTGGGGAAGGTTTCTCGGGGGCGGGCTGCTCCAGGGCGGAGTCCAGGGCAGCCCGGTCCTGAGGTTGTTCATGCGCTGGGTGCGTCGTCCGTTGCTGCCGGTGATGCGGCTGTGGCGGCGCAACATCCAGCTCAAGGTCGTCGCCACCACGCTGCTGATGTCGCTGGGCGTGGTGCTGCTGCTGGGCTTCGTCGTCATCGGGCAGGTGCGCAACGGTCTGCTCGACGCCAAGGTGAACGCCGCGCAGAGCCAGGCCACCGGTGGGTTCGCCGTGGCCAAGCAGCGCGCCGAGGAGGCGGCCACCGGGGCCGCCGCCGATCCGGACGCGGTGGACGGGCAGTCCTCGCAGAACGTCATCCAGTGGATGAGCGAACTGGTCTCGTCGCTGTCCAGCGGCGGCCAGGGCGCCTTCGACGTCGTGACGCTGCCCGCCGGTGACGACGCCGGCGGCGGGCGCGGACCGCGCGCCTCAGGCGGCGTGAACCCCATGCAGAGCGTGCCCGAGGACCTGCGCTCGCGGGTCGGCAGCAGCACGAGCGCCGTGCAGAAGTACACCCGCATCGTCTACGGCCCCGGCAAGGACTCCCAGCCCGCGCTGGTCATCGGCAAGCAGGTCAACGACCCGAACGGCGACCCGTACCAGCTGTACTACCTCTTCCCGCTGACGCAGGAGGAGAAGTCGCTGAGCCTGGTGCGGGGCACGCTGGCGACGGCGGGGCTGTTCGTCGTCGTCCTGCTCGGTGCGATCGCCTGGCTGGTGGTGCGCCAGGTCGTCACGCCCGTGCGGATGGCCGCCGGGATCGCCGAGCGGCTGTCGGCGGGGCGGCTCCAGGAGCGGATGAAGGTCACCGGCGAGGACGACATCGCACGGCTCGGCGAGGCCTTCAACAAGATGGCGCAGAACCTTCAGCTGAAGATCCAGCAGCTGGAGGACCTGTCGCGGATGCAGCGGCGGTTCGTCTCGGACGTCTCCCATGAGCTGCGCACCCCGCTGACGACCGTGCGGATGGCCGCCGATGTCATCCACGAGGCGCGGGTGGACTTCGACCCGGTCACCGCGCGGTCGGCGGAACTCCTCGCCGACCAGCTGGACCGCTTCGAGTCGCTGCTCGCGGACCTGCTGGAGATCAGCCGGTTCGACGCGGGCGCGGCGGCGCTGGAGGCCGAGCCGATAGACCTCAGGGAGGTCGTGCGGCGGGTCGTCGGCGGGGCGGAGCCGCTGGCCGAGCGCAAGGGCAGCCGGATACGGATCGTGGGCGACCAGCAGCCCGTCGTCGCCGAGGCGGACGCCCGGCGGGTGGAGCGGGTGCTGCGCAACCTGGTCGTCAACGCCGTCGAGCACGGTGACGGCAAGGACGTCGTCGTCAAGCTCGCCTCGGCGGGCGGGGCGGTCGCGGTCGCGGTGCGCGACTACGGCGTCGGGCTCAAGCCGGGCGAGGCGACCCGGGTCTTCAACCGCTTCTGGCGGGCCGACCCGGCGCGCGCCCGCACCACGGGCGGTACGGGCCTCGGCCTGTCCATCGCCCTGGAGGACGCCCGGCTGCACGGCGGCTGGCTCCAGGCGTGGGGCGAGCCGGGCGGTGGCTCGCAGTTCCGGCTGACGCTGCCGCGGACCGCGGACGAGCCGCTGCGGGGCTCGCCGATACCGCTGGAGCCCAAGGACTCGCGGCGCAACCGCGGACTCGACGACGCCGGTCTGCCGCGCGGGGGCGAGAAGAGCGCCACCGTGCCCGCGCAGACGGCTGTCGGCGGGCCCGTGCGGCCGCTGGACGCGATCGCCTCGCAGCTGGCCCCGGTGGCGCCGACGGCCGACCCGGCGGCGCTGCCCGGCAACGGTGCGCGCGTGGTGGCGCGGCCGGCGGGAGGAGCGCGACGGGCGGAGGAGACGGCGTCCGGCCGGGCTCCGGGACGCGCGTCGGACGCGGAGCCCGATGAGTAGAACGAGCAAGGGGAGGCATTTCGTGGGCTCTGACCGCGAGGGGGGCGCCCGGCGTGGTCCGGCGCGCGCGGTGGCCTGCATCGCCTGCGGGGTCGTCCTGCTGTCGGGGTGCGCCTCGATGCCGGACCACGGGGATCTGCGCGACGTCGAATCCACGCCGCGGCAGGACACCCAGGTGCGGGTGTTCGCCGTACCGCCGTCGGAGGGTGCTCAGCCGCCGCAGATCGTGCAGGGCTTCCTGGAGGCCCTGACCAGCGACGATCCGAACTTCGAGACGGCGAGGCAGTATCTGACCGACGCGGCGGAGAAGGCGTGGAAGCCGAAGCTGTCCACGACCGTGCTCGCCAACGCGCCCGCCATCGACGTCGACTGGGCGGCCAACAAGGAGCACAGCGACACCTTCTCGTTCCTGCTGACCGGCAGCAAGGTCGCCACCGTGGACGCGGAGCAGTCCTACGCGCCCGCGAGCGGTTCCTACAGCCAGCAGGTCCTGCTGAAGAAGGAGAAGAAGAGCGGGCAGTGGCGCATCGACCGGCTGCCGGAGGGCATCATCCTCGGCCGGTCGGACTTCCAGCGCAACTACATGTCCGTCAACAAGTACTACCTGGCGTCGAACACCCCGGGCGGTGGCGCGTCGGCGCAGCTCGCCGCGGTCGCCGACCCCGTCTACCTGCGCCAGCGGGTGGATCCGACGACGCAGGTGGTGCAGTCGCTCCTCGCCGGGCCGACGCGCTGGCTCGATCTCGCGGTCCGCTCCAGCTTCCCGACCGGTACGCAACTGAAGAAGGGCGTCGACACGCTGACGCCCGACGAGCACAACAAGCTGACCGTGCCGTTGAACGACAAGGCCTCCCGCGTCGGGCTCGCCAAGTGCAACGAGATGGCCGCCCAGCTGCTGTTCACCCTCCAGGACCTCACCCCGGCGATCGACGAGGTCGAGCTCCAGGCGGACGGCGCCCGGCTGTGCGCGCTCGACGCGGACGCCGCCCAGGCGGTCGCCGCGCGAGGACCCGCGCGGAGCCCCGAATACCTGTACTTCCTCGACGGCGACCACCGGACCGTGCGGATACGCAGCGACAGCAGGACCGCCGGAGCGGAACCGGTGCCGGGCCCGCTGGGCGAGGGCACGAGGACGCTGCGGTCGGTGGCCGTGTCGCGGGACGAGCGCAGCGCCGCCGGGGTGGGCCTGGACGGCAAGGAGCTGTACGTCGGGACCCTGGAGGCCGGTGCCGCGCTCGGCGACCCGGTGCTGCGCAGCGCCGGCCCCACCGAGGACGACCGGCTGACCACGCCGAGCTGGGACGGACAGGGCGGCCTGTGGGTGGCCGACCGCGACCCCGAGAATCCGCGGCTGCTGCTGCTCCAGGAGGGCAAGGGCGAGCCGCTGGAGGTGGCGGCGCCGGGGCTGGACGGGCGCGTCAAGGCGGTGCGGGTGGCCGCCGACGGCGTGCGGATCGCGCTGATCGTGGAGAAGGACGGCGAGCAGTCCCTGCTCGTCGGCCGGATCGATCTCGACGAGAAGGTCGGCGAGCGGTCGGCGGTCACGGTACGGGAGCTGCGCAACGCCGCCCCCGAGCTGGAGGAGGTCACCACGATGTCGTGGAGCGGTGACAGCCGGCTCGTGGTGGTCGGGCGCGCCGAGGGCGGTGTGCTGCAGATGCGGTACGCCCAGGTCGACGGCTCCACGCCGAAGGGGCCCGCGCCGGACGCCCTGACCGGGGTGAAGGAGATCGCCGCGTCCGAGGACGACCGGGTGCCGCTGGTGGCCTACTCGGACGACGGGATCGTGCGGCTGCCCACGGGAGCGCAGTGGCAGACGGTGGTCAAGGAAGGGTCGGCGCCGGTCTATCCGGGCTGAGGCGCGGAAGCGCGGTGGCGCTGCGGCGCTGCGGCGTGGAGCGCGGGCTCGGAGGCGCGGGGTGCGGAGGCGCGGGGTGCGGAGGCGCGGCGCGGGACTCGGGGCCGGCCCGCGGTGGGCCGCGGGCGGTGCCGTTCACCCGGGTGGGTGAGGGCTTCCGGCCGGGGCGCGTGGTTCTCCACAGGGCGTTTTCCACAGGGGTGGCCGGCCGGCGCGGGGGTCGGCACAGTGGTCCGCATGCGGGGGTGGTGGCAGGACCTCACCGACCTGGTGCTGCCGGCCGAGTGCGGCGGCTGCGGCAGGCCTCGTGCGGTGCTCTGCCCGGAGTGCCGTACGGCTCTGAGCGGGGCCGCGCCGTGCCGGGTGCGTCCGGTGCCGGAGCCGCCAGGGCTGCCGGCCGTGCACGCGGCGGCACGGTACGGGGACGCGGTGCGGGCCGTGCTGCTCGCCCACAAGGAGAGAGGCGCGCTGGCGCTCTCCGGGCCGCTCGGCGCGGCTCTGGCGGGGGCTGTGCGGGCGGGGCTGCGAGAGGCGCGGGGAGGCAGGGCCGGCGGGGTGTCGGCCGGTGGGGTGAGATCGCGGGCCGCCGGGGCGCCGGTGCTGCTGGTGCCGGTCCCGTCGGGGCGCGGCGCGGTGCGGGCGCGGGGGCATGATCCGGCGCGGCGGATCGCGCTGGCGGCGGCGGGCGAGCTGCGGCGGACGGGGACGCCGGCCCGGGTGCTCGCCGTGCTGCGGCAGCGGCGGGCGGTCGTCGACCAGTCCGGGCTCAACTCCCGGCAGCGGCTGGGCAACCTCGCCGGCGCGCTGGCGGTGGCGCCCGGTGGCGCGGCGCTGCTCGGCGGTGGTCCGGTGGTGCTGGTGGACGACCTGATGACGACCGGCGCCTCGCTGGCCGAGGCGGCGCGCGCGGTGCGGCAGGCGGCGCGGGAGGCGGTGCCCGCGGAGTCGGCGGCAGCGGGCGGGCATGGGCAGGCGGGAGTCGTGGCACCCGGAGACCACGCGTCGGTTGTGTACCGCGGAGGAAGTCGGGAAAGGACTGGGGAACAACGGACGGCTGGAGCAATGGAAGGGAGCGGGGACCGGAAGTGGACCGCCCCGGGAATGGCGGGACGGAACGGGTCCGGTGACGTGATCTGCGCAGCGGTGATCGCCGCGATGCCAGATTCTTTCGAAATAAACCGGAACTGACTGCGAACTTACATCGTTGCAGGTAGTGAGAGGGTCAATTCACCTGAATGGAGGTACGCCGCAGTAGAGGGTGACGACATCCGTCCGAGCGAGATATGTTCGGTTGTGAGGGAAAGCCGCAGGCCACACCTCTCATATCCGAATGCCGAGCCGCGGGTTTTCCGCAATCACCCGGCCGGCTGGGGTGCAGATCTCGCCCATGGGGGAGGAGGAGGTGGACGTCACCGAGTCCGAGGTTCCGGGGCTCACCGGGACCTGGTGCACAAGGGAGATGCTCCGTCGGTGAACGGAGCGATCCGGGAACGGAGTTCTGCGTGGACATCGTCGTCAAGGGCCGCAAGACCGAGGTGCCCGAGCGGTTCCGCAAGCACGTGGCCGAGAAGCTGAATCTGGAGAAGATCCAGAAGCTCGATGGCAAGGTGATCAGCCTCGACGTCGAGGTGTCCAAGGAGCCCAACCCCCGACAGGCCGACCGCTGCGACCGGGTGGAGATCACGCTCCGCTCCCGCGGTCCCGTGATCAGGGCTGAGGCAGCGGCCAGCGATCCGTACGCGGCACTCGACCTGGCCGCCGACAAGCTGGACGCCCGGCTGCGCAGGCAGCACGACAAGCGGCACACGCGCCGCGGGGTCCGCCGGCTCACCGCAGCCGAGGTCCCTCAACACGTTCCGGGCGCGGCCACGCTCAACGGCAACGGCCACCTCGGGGCCGACGAGCCCGAAGGCGTGCCCACCAAGAAGGTCGGCTCGCTCGAGGTGCAGGGCGAAGGCCCCCTCGTCGTCCGCGAGAAGACGCACGCCGCCGCCCCGATGACCCTCGACCAGGCCCTCTACGAGATGGAGCTGGTCGGGCACGACTTCTACCTGTTCGTCGACTCCGAGACCAAGGAACCGAGTGTCGTCTACCGGCGGCACGCCTACGACTACGGCGTGATCCATCTCCGGACGGACACGATGATCACCGAGCCGCCCTCGCCGGAGGCAGGCGGTTCGCTGGGCGGCTGACCTTCCCGGACGACAGCTGATCCGGTGCCCCTGGAGCGTGTGTGCGCCCCCAGGGGCACCGACGTGCGACCGGTTGGCGCACCGCTTCGTCACCTCGGCGTCGTCCGGGCATGAAATCATGGCCGCAACGGCCCAACCGGTGGGCCGTTGCCTTGGGTTGGCGATGGCACAGGACCACAGGCCAAGCCTTCAGGGGGAGGAACGATGGCGGACAGCTTCGGACCGATGCAGGCCGGGGGCGCCGACAGGGGCGACGGCGGCTCGGTCGGCAGGGGCCCGGACGAGGGCTCTTCACGCGAGGAGCCGATCCGCGTCCTGGTGGTGGACGACCACGCCCTCTTCCGCCGTGGCCTGGAGATCGTGCTCGCGGCCGAGGAGGACATCCAGGTCGTCGGCGAGGCGGGCGACGGTGCCGAGGCGGTGGAGAAGGCTGCGGACCTGCTGCCCGACATCGTCCTGATGGACGTACGGATGCCCAAGCGGGGCGGGATCGAGGCGTGCACCTCCATCAAGGAGGTGGCACCCAGCGCGAAGATCATCATGCTGACCATCAGCGATGAGGAAGCCGATCTCTACGACGCCATCAAGGCGGGGGCGACGGGATACCTCCTCAAGGAGATCTCGACCGACGAGGTGGCCACCGCGATCCGGGCGGTGGCCGACGGGCAGTCGCAGATCAGTCCCTCGATGGCGTCGAAGCTGCTCACCGAGTTCAAGTCGATGATCCAGCGGACGGACGAGCGGCGGCTGGTGCCCGCGCCGCGGCTCACCGACCGGGAGCTGGAAGTGCTCAAGCTCGTGGCGACCGGGATGAACAACCGGGACATCGCCAAGGAGTTGTTCATCTCCGAGAACACCGTCAAGAACCACGTCCGCAACATCCTGGAGAAGCTGCAACTGCACTCCAGGATGGAGGCCGTGGTGTACGCGATGCGGGAGAAGATCCTCGAGATCCGCTGAGAGCGGCCTCGGGGCAGGGCTCAGGGCAGGGCTCAGGACAGGGCTCGGGCCAGTTCTCCGGTGAGCGCGGCGTGCAGCTGCGGGGCGTCCACCCGCTCCACCCGCACGTCGGTGCAGTCCACCCAGCTCGCCGCTTCCAGCAGGGCCTGGGCCACGGCCGGGACCGCCTTCGGGCCGTCCAGGGTCACCTGCTTGGCGACCAGGGTGCGGCCCTCGCGGGCCGGGTCGACGCGGCCGACCAGCCGGCCGCCGGCCAGGACCGGCATCGCGAAATAGCCGTGCACCCGCTTCGGCTTGGGGACGTACGCCTCCAGGCGGTGGGTGAAGCCGAAGATGCGCTCGGTCCGGGCGCGCTCCCAGATCAGGGAGTCGAACGGGGACAGCAGCGTGGTGCGATGGCGGCCGCGCGGGGGTGTCCGCAGCGCCTCGGGGTCCGCCCAGGCAGGCTTGGACCAGCCCTCGACCGTGACCGGCACCAGACCGGAGTCGGCGATCACCGCGGCGACCTGCTCACCCTTCAGCCGGTGGTAGTCGGCGATGTCCGCGCGGGTGCCGACGCCCAGGGCCTCGCCGGCCAGGCGGACCAGACGGCGCAGGCACTCCGCGTCGTCCAGGTCGTCGTGCAGCAGGGTGTCCGGGACGGCGCGCTCCGCGAGGTCGTAGACACGCTTCCAGCCGCGGCGCTCCACGCACACCACCTCGCCGTACATCAGCGCGCGTTCGACGGCGACCTTGGTGCCGGACCAGTCCCACCACTCGCTGGTCTTCTTCGCACCGCCCAACTCGGTGGCCGTGAGCGGCCCTTCGGTACGGAGCTGCTTGATGACCTGGTCGTAGACGCCGTCCGGGAGGTCGTGGTGCCACTGCGGGCGGTCGCGGTAGGCGCGGCGGCGGAAGGCGAAGTGGGGCCACTCCTCGATGGGGAGGATGCAGGCGGCGTGGGACCAGTACTCGAAGGCGTGGGTGTCCTTCCAGTAGGCGTTCTCGACCGTGCCGCGGCCCACGGCGCCGAGGCGGGCGTACGGGACGAGCTCGTGCGAGCGGGCCAGGACGGAGATGGTGTCGAGTTGCACCGCGCCGAGGTGCCGGAGGACGCCGCGGACTCCGGCGCGGCGGTCGGGTGAGCCGAGGAGACCCTGGGCTCGCAGGGCGATGCGGCGGGCTTCGTCCGCGGTGAGAGTGGTCGTGGGGCGCGGGGTCGTCATGTCGTCGAACGATAGGCGGTGGGACTGACAGTGGGGCCCGCGCGGGGAAACCGGGTGGCCGGATCCATCACGCCTCGGCGCGCGGCCGCGCGGGGAGGTAGGGGGACGTGGACGGCAGGGCGAGGTCCGAGGGCAGGAGGGACGCCAGCCAGCAGTCCCGGCGGACGCCGTTGTTGTTCAGGGCGGCCCGGAGGGTGCCCTCCATGACGAAGCCGGCCCGCAGGGCCACCGCGCGGGAGGCGGTGTTGCCGACCTCCGCACGCCATTCCAGGCGGTCGACCGGGATGTGCGTGAAGGACCAGTGGCAGACGGCGCCGGTGGCCTCGGTGATGTAGCCGTTGCCGCGGTGCCGCTCGGTCGCCCAGAAGCCCAGTTCGGCGGTGCCCAGGGAGCGCATGGTGACGCCGAGCATCCCGGCGAGCGAACCGTCCGGGAGGAAAGCGCCGAAGGTGAACATCGAGGAAGTGGTCCAGCCGTCGGGCACCTGCTGCTCCACGAAGGTGCGGGCGTGTTCGGGGAGGTAGGGCGACGGGATGGTGGTCCAGCGCTGGATGGCGGGGTCCTGGCAGGCCTCGTGCACGGCGTCCGTGTCGTCCGGGCCGACCGGGCGCAGCAGGAGGCGGGCGGTGGGGATCTCGACGGGGTCCATCGGCCGATTCTGCTCGGGGAGCGGCGGGCGTGCCATCCCCTTTCGCGTGAGGGGATGATCACGAATCGTGCACTTCGTCGGAGCGGTACGGCACCATCCGCGACTCCCGGCCGTTGTCTCCTGTGAAGGCGGCTGACGCGCGGCCGATGTGTCGGCGCGGCTGTCGTCGTCACGGCAGGCCTCCCGGCGTGGCCGGGTCCTCGCATACGATGGCCGTTGCTCAGTACGTCAAAGGAAACCGACCGTCCCAGGCCCGACCGGCAAGGAGACCAACCCCCGTGTCCGTCCTCTCGAAGATCATGCGTGCAGGCGAAGGCAAGATCCTGCGCAAGCTGCACCGCATCGCGGACCAGGTCAACTCCATCGAAGAGGACTTCGTCGACCTCTCCGACGCCGAGCTGCGGGCCCTCACCGATGAGTACAAGCAGCGGTACGCCGATGGGGAGAGCCTCGACGACCTGCTCCCGGAGGCCTTCGCCACCGTGCGCGAGGCCGCCAAGCGCGTCCTCGGCCAGCGGCACTACGACGTGCAGATGATGGGCGGCGCCGCGCTCCACCTCGGCTACGTGGCCGAGATGAAGACTGGTGAGGGCAAGACCCTGGTCGGCACCCTGCCCGCGTATCTGAACGCCCTGTCCGGCGACGGCGTCCACCTCATCACGGTCAACGACTACCTGGCCGAGCGCGACTCCGAGATGATGGGCCGCGTCCACAAGTTCCTGGGCCTGTCCGTCGGCTGCATCCTGGCCAACATGACGCCGGCCCAGCGTCGCGAGCAGTACGCGTGCGACATCACCTACGGCACGAACAACGAGTTCGGCTTCGACTACCTGCGCGACAACATGGCCTGGTCGAAGGACGAACTCGTCCAGCGCGGCCACAACTTCGCCATCGTCGACGAGGTCGACTCGATCCTCATCGACGAGGCCCGTACGCCGCTGATCATCTCCGGTCCGGCCGACCAGGCCACCAAGTGGTACGGCGACTTCGCCAAGCTGGTCACCCGCCTCAAGCGCGGTGAGGCCGGTCAGCCGCTCAAGGGCATCGAGGAGACCGGCGACTACGACGTCGACGAGAAGAAGCGCACGGTCGCCATCCACGAGTCCGGCGTCAGCAAGGTCGAGGACTGGCTGGGCATCGACAACCTGTACGAGTCGGTGAACACCCCCCTGGTCGGCTACCTGAACAACGCCATCAAGGCCAAGGAACTCTTCAAGAAGGACAAGGACTACGTCGTCATCGACGGCGAAGTCATGATCGTCGACGAGCACACCGGCCGTATCCTCGCCGGCCGCCGCTACAACGAGGGCATGCACCAGGCGATCGAGGCGAAGGAAGGGGTGCCGATCAAGGACGAGAACCAGACGCTCGCCACGATCACCCTCCAGAACTTCTTCCGCCTCTACAACAAGCTCTCCGGCATGACCGGTACGGCGATGACCGAGGCCGCCGAGTTCCACCAGATCTACAAGCTCGGCGTGGTCCCGATCCCGACCAACAAGCCGATGGTCCGCAAGGACCAGTCGGACCTGATCTACCGCACCGAGGTCGCGAAGTTCGCCGCGGTCGTCGACGACATCGCCGAGAAGCACGAGAAGGGCCAGCCGATCCTGGTCGGCACGACCTCCGTCGAGAAGTCGGAGTACCTCTCGCAGCAGCTCAGCAAGCGCGGCGTCCAGCACGAGGTGCTCAACGCCAAGCAGCACGACCGTGAGGCGCAGATCGTCGCCCAGGCCGGCCGCAAGGGCGCCGTCACCGTCGCCACCAACATGGCCGGCCGTGGTACGGACATCAAGCTCGGCGGCAACCCCGAGGACCTCGCCGAGGCCGAGCTGCGCCAGCGCGGCCTCGACCCCGAGGAGCACATCGAGGAGTGGGCCGCGGCCCTGCCCGCCGCGCTGGAGCGCGCGGCCGAGGCGGTCAAGGCCGAGAAGGACGAGGTCGAGAGGCTCGGCGGCCTCTACGTGCTCGGCACCGAGCGGCACGAGTCGCGCCGGATCGACAACCAGCTGCGCGGTCGTTCCGGCCGTCAGGGCGACCCCGGCGAGTCCCGGTTCTACCTCTCCCTCGGTGACGACCTCATGCGGCTGTTCAAGGCGCAGATGGTCGAGCGCGTGATGTCCATGGCGAACGTGCCGGACGACGTGCCGATCGAGAACAAGATGGTCACCCGCGCGATCGCCTCCGCCCAGTCGCAGGTCGAGACCCAGAACTTCGAGACCCGCAAGAACGTCCTGAAGTACGACGAGGTCCTGAACCGCCAGCGCGAGGTCATCTACGGCGAGCGCCGCCGCGTCCTGGAGGGCGAGGACCTGCACGAGCAGATCCAGCACTTCATGAACGACACCATCGACGCGTACGTCGCCGCGGAGACCGCCGAGGGCTTCGCCGAGGAGTGGGACCTGGACCGGCTGTGGGGCGCCTTCAAGCAGCTCTACCCGGTGAAGGTCACCATCGAGGAGCTGGAGGAGGCGGCCGGCGACCGCGCCGGCCTGACCGCCGAGTTCATCGCCGAGTCCATCAAGGACGACATCCACGAGCAGTACGAGGCGCGTGAGACGCAGCTCGGCTCCGAGATCATGCGTGAGCTGGAGCGCCGGGTCGTGCTGTCGGTCCTGGACCGCAAGTGGCGCGAGCACCTCTACGAGATGGACTACCTCCAGGAGGGCATCGGCCTGCGCGCGATGGCGCAGAAGGACCCGCTGGTCGAGTACCAGCGCGAGGGCTTCGACATGTTCACCGCCATGATGGAGGGCATCAAGGAGGAGTCCGTCGGCTACCTGTTCAACCTGGAGGTCCAGGTCGAGCAGCAGGTCGAGGAGGTCCCGGTGGAGGCCCAGCCGACCCTGGAGAAGCAGGACGCCGTGCCGGCCCAGGCGAGCGCCTCGCGTCCGGAGATCCGTGCCAAGGGCCTGGAGGCCCCGCAGCGGCGGAACCTGCACTTCACCGCGCCGACCGTGGACGGCGAGGGCGGCACCATCGAGGGCGACTTCGCCGAGGACGACGCGGTGCGCTCCTCCGCGGACGGCCTCACCCGCGCGGAGCGCCGCAAGCAGGCCAAGGGCGGGCGGCGCCGCAAGAAGTGACGCCGAGACGGCCCTGACGGGGCCGTAGCCGCGGCGGCGTGATCGTGGCGGCACCAGCGTGACGCATGAAGGGCCGGGTTCCCTCGGGGACCCGGCCCTTCGGCGTGCCCACCCGTCGGCGTACCGGTCAGACGTGTTCGTCAGCCGTGCCGGTCAGTCGTCGTCCAGTCGTCGTCCGTGCGGGGCTGCCTGGGGCCGTCCAGCTCGACCGCCGTGCAGCGCCAGCGGTGGTCCCGGCCGCGTTCCAGGCGGAAGGCCATGGCGCGCACGCGGTCGCCGGTGGCGATCCGGGCGAAGGCCTCGACGACGCCGGGGCGGGGGAAGTCGTAGCCGACGTCGCGGACGACGGGGCCGGCGCCGGCGGAACGCAAGGGTCCGGTCTCGGCGAGCCGGACGAGGTCGTCGTAGGCCCGTCCCGCGGTGTGCCGGAGCATCGAGTGGACGGGGCGCCGGCCGGTCAGGACCAGCAGGAGGCGGTCGGCGAAGAGGTCGGTCGGGCGGGGCTGCGGGACGGGCCGGCGGGGGGCCTGCCGCGGGACCCTCAGGGCGGGTTCCGGGGTCCCGGGGCGGGTGGCCGTGGAGGCCGTGGAGGCCGTGACGGAGGCTGCCGGGCCGGTGCCGGGCTGGGGGGTGCGCGGTGGGTCCGGGCGCCAGGCCCGCGGTGGCGTGCCGCCCGGGCGGCGGGTGTCCCGGCGGGAGTCGTGCCGGGTCGGCGGGCGGCTGCCGGGGTGGGCGGCGGGGTGGTGCTGGGTCCTGGTCATGACCTTGTTCATGGGTCCCCGTTCGCTGGGCCCGGCCTGGATACCGGGCAGTAACTTGCTGGTGGTGATCTTGTACGGGGGCCGGGCGGGCGGCGGCAAGGAGAGCGGAGGCCCGGAGCGGGCGACCGGCAGGTTCACCTATCCGGGTGGCTGGAAGGCGCGGAAGCCCAGGTCGGCGAGGTGTCGCGGGTGAATTCGCGGGCCTCGGGTGGACGGCTCGAAGAGCGCGGGCGGGGACCCGAAAGGGGACGCCCGCACGTATCCTGAAGGCGCTTCCCGGCCTTGCGGGGCAGCCCTCCGACCACGAAAGCGGCCAGCCATGCGCGTCTACGTCCCCCTGACCCTCCCCGGTCTCGCCGAGGCGTACAGCACGGGAGAGCTCGGGGCCGGGCCGCTCGTCGCCTACGCCGTCACGCCCGCGCTGCGCGAGTGGTACCTCTCCGACGACATCGAGGAGCTGGAGTACGCGGCGCTGAACCGGGCCGCGCTCGCCTCGCTGCGGCTGCTCGCCGCGGACGCCCGGGCGCCGCGCCGGCGGGTCGTGGTCGCCGTCGACGTACCCGACGGGTCGGCCGTGGCGGACCCCGACCGCGGGCTCGACCCGGCGGCGCTCGGCGAGGTGCGGGTCGCCGGGGCGGTACCGCTCGCCAAGGCGGCGTCCGTGCACGTCGACGCCGACGACGCGGAGGCCGACGTGACCGCCGCCGCGCAGGCGCTGAAGGCGGCGGACGACGGGGACGACGACGCGCAGTTCGTGGTGGACGGGGCCGAGGACCACGAGCTGCTGTGGTTCGCGACGCAGGAGATCCCGAACCTGGTCGGCCCCACCGACTGAGCCCGCCGCCCTCCGAGGCCGCCCCCTCCCGAGGCCCTCAATAGCCCACCCCTCCCACCTGCGCTTCTCTCGGATGTCGGTGCGGACCGGTACGGTTTTCGGCATGGGGAAGCTGGAAGCCGCGCACATCGTCTGGGACTGGAACGGGACGCTGTTCCACGACAACGACGCGATCATCGGGGCGACGAACGCGGCGTTCGCCGAGCTGGGACTGCGGCCGATCACGCTGGAGCAGTACCGGGCGCTGTACTGCGTGCCGGTGCCGAAGTTCTACGAGCGGCTGATGGGGCGGCTGCCGACGGACGCGGAGTGGGAGGTCATGGACGCGACCTTCCACCGGCACTACACCGAGCACCGCGTGCGGTGCTCGCTCGCCGAGGGCGCCGTGGAACTGCTGACCGGATGGCGGACGGCGGGACGCAGCCAGTCGATCCTGAGCATGTACGGCCACGACGACCTGGTGCCGCTGGTGCGCGGCTTCGGCATCGAGGCGCACTTCCTACGCGTCGACGGCCGCACCGGGCCCTCCGGGGGCAGCAAGGCCGAGCACATGGTGCGCCACCTCGCCGCGCTCGCCGGGGTGAACCCCTCCCGCACGGTGGTGATCGGCGACGCGGCGGACGACGCGATCGCCGCGCGGCACGTGGGAGCGCAGGCCGTGCTGTACACCGGCGGGTCGCACAGCCGTGGCAGCCTGGAGTCGGTCGGGGTGCCGGTGGTGGACACCCTGCAGGAGGCGGTCGCCGAGGCGGAGCGGCTGGCGATGGCGGCGTGACGTCCGCCGGGCCGGGTGCGGCGCCGCGCGAGGCGCACCGCACCCGCCGGGTGCCGGCTCGGGTCAGGTGACCGGGGCCTTGGCGCGCAGCACCGTCAGGAACTCGCGCATCCACACGGGGTGGTCCGGCCAGGCGCGCGACGAGACCAGAGTGCCGTCGACGACCGCCTCGGCGTCCTGGAAGGTGGCGCCGGCCGACTGCATGTCCAGCTCCAGCGCCGGATAGGCGGTGACGCGACGGCCGCGCAGCGCGTCGACGGCGGCGGTGATCAGAGGGCCGTGGCAGATCTGGGCGACCGGCTTGTCGGAGTCGAAGAACGACTTGAGGATCTTGCGGAGTTCGGGGTCGTTGCGGAGGTACTCGGGGGCGCGGCCGCCGGGCAGGACGACGGCGGCGTACTGGCCGGGGTCGACCTCCGAGAAGGCGAGGTCGGCGGCCCAGGTGTAGCCGGGCTTCTCGGTGTAGGTGTCGAAGCCGGGCTCGAAGTCGTGGACGACGAACTGGAGCTTCTTGCGGGTGGGGGCCGCGATGTGGACCTCGTAGCCCTCCTCCAGCAGGCGCTGGTACGGGTACAGGACTTCGAGGGACTCTGCGGCGTCGCCGGTGAGGATGAGGATCTTGGCGGGCATGTGGGGCGGCTCCCCTCCAGGTTGGTGTCAGGGGCAACGTGCCTTGAGGCGGCTGCCTTGCCAAGGGGACGCGCCGATTTCCGGGCACGGGCCCGGCGCGCTCCCGTCCGCGGCGGCCGCCGCGCCCCCGGTGGGGACTGTGCAGACTGTCAAAGTTCCACCCCCGGTTTTGTACACATACGGCTCATGACGGGCCCCCGGTGAGGAGCGATAGCCTTGGTGGCGTGATCAGCGCGATAGCTCGCGGGGGCACCGTTGCCCCTGCCCTGCGCCCGGGTTGCACGGACGACATCCGTGACCGGGCGGCGGTCGCTGGTCTTCGCGGGCGGGTCGGGACATCCGAGGCCCCCCACAGGGTGCCGGGCGGACGCAGGACGGAAGGGCCGCGCCGAGCGGCACCGGCTCCGTCGTACGCGTCGCAAATGGCTGATATCCCCCCGCTCATCTCACCTTGCGGCATAGCGTCGAAGCAGACCGGACACCCCGCGTCTCGGCGTCACGTCGAAAGGGAAGAGACCGTACTTCCTTCTACGTCACGCAACGGCGCGCGACAGGAGCCAGAGGACAATGCAGACCAAGCTGGACGAAGCCAAGGCCGAGCTGCTCGAACGGGCCGCCCGGGTAGCTGAGAACAGCCCGGTCGGGGGGCACCTACCGACTGGGACGACGGAACACGGCACCCCCGACCGGGAGGCCGTGCTCGCGTTCCTCCAGCGCTACTACCTGCACACCGCCCCGGAGGACCTCGCCGACCGTGACCCGGTCGACGTCTTCGGAGCCGCCTACTCCCACTACCGACTGGCCGAGAACCGCCCGCAGGGCACGGCCAACGTGCGCGTGCACACCCCGACCGTCGAGGAGAACGGCTGGACGTGCAGCCACTCCGTCGTCGAGGTCGTCACCGACGACATGCCCTTCCTGGTCGACTCGGTCACCAATGAGCTGACCCGCCAGGGCCGCGGCATCCACGTCGTCATCCACCCCCAGGTCGTCGTGCGCCGGGACGTCACCGGCCGGCTCGTCGAGGTGCTGCCCACCCGGCCCACCGGCGATCTGCCGCACGACGCGCACATCGAGTCGTGGATCCACGTCGAGATCGACCGCGAGACCGACCGCGCGGACCTGAAGCAGATCACCGCCGATCTGCTGCGCGTGCTGTCGGACGTCCGCGAGGCCGTCGAGGACTGGGGCAAGATGCGCGAGGCCGCCGCGCGCATCGCCGAGGGCCTGCCCGACGAGCCGATCGCCGCCGATCTGCCCGCGGACGAGGTCGAGGAGGCCCGCGAGCTGCTGCGCTGGCTGGCCGACGACCACTTCACCTTCCTCGGCTACCGCGAGTATCAGCTGCGCGACGACGACTCCCTGGCCGCCGTCCCCGGCACCGGCCTCGGCATCCTGCGCTCCGACCCGCACCACGCGGGCGAGGACCAGCACCCGGTCAGCCCGTCCTTCGAGCGGCTGCCCGCCGACGCCCGCGCGAAGGCCCGCGAGCACAAGCTGCTGGTGCTGACCAAGGCCAACAGCCGCGCCACCGTGCACCGGCCGTCGTACCTGGACTACATCGGCGTCAAGAAGTTCGACGCGGACGGCAACGTCGTCGGCGAGCGGCGCTTCCTGGGCCTGTTCTCCTCCGCCGCCTACACCGAGTCGGTGCGCCGGGTCCCCGTGATCCGCCGCAAGGTCCAGGGCGTGCTGCACGGCGCGGGCTTCTCGCCCAACAGCCACGACGGACGCGACCTGCTCCAGATCCTGGAGACCTACCCGCGCGACGAGCTGTTCCAGACGCCCGTCGACGAGCTCCGCGCCATCGTCACCTCCGTGCTCTACCTCCAGGAACGCCGCCGTCTGCGGCTCTACCTGCGCCAGGACGAGTACGGCCGCTACTACTCGGCCCTCGTCTACCTCCCGCGCGACCGCTACACCACCGGTGTGCGCCTGCGGATCATCGACATCCTCAAGGAGGAACTGGGCGGCATCAGCGTCGACTTCACCGCCTGGAACACCGAGTCGATCCTGTCCCGGCTGCACTTCGTGGTGCGGGTGCCGCAGGGCACCGAGCTGCCGCAGCTGTCCGACGCCGACAAGGAGCGCATCGAGGCCCGCCTGGTCGAGGCCACCCGCTCCTGGGCCGACGGCTTCGCGGAGGCGCTGAACGCCGAGTTCGGCGAGGAGCGCGCGGCCGAGCTGCTGCGCCGGTACGCGGGCGCCTTCACCGAGGGCTACAAGGCCGACCACACCCCGCGCAACGCGGTCGCCGACCTGGCCCAGCTGGAGCGCCTCGGCGAGGAGCAGAGCTTCGCGCTCAGCCTGTACGAGCCGGTCGGCGCCGGCCCCGACGAGCGCCGCTTCAAGATCTACCGCCGCGGTGAAGCCGTCTCCCTGTCCGCCGTGCTGCCGGTCCTCAACCGGCTCGGCGTCGAGGTGATGGACGAGCGGCCGTACGAACTGCGCTGCCCGGACCGCAGGGCCGCCTGGATCTACGACTTCGGGCTGCGCATGCCCAAGGCGCAGAGCGGCGCCGCGGACGGCTCCTACGCCGGCGACGACGCCCGCGAGCGCTTCCAGGAGGCCTTCGCCGCCACCTGGACCGGGCAGGCGGAGAACGACGGCTTCAACGCGCTGGTGCTGTCCGCCGGGCTCAACTGGCGGCAGGCGATGGTGCTGCGGGCCTACGCGAAGTACCTGCGCCAGGCGGGCTCCACCTTCAGCCAGGACTACATGGAGGACACCCTCCGCGACAACGTCCACACCACCCGGCTGCTGGTCTCCCTGTTCGAGGCGCGGATGGCGCCGGAGCGGCAGAGCGCCGGGCGCGAGATCGTCGACGCCCTGCTGGAGGAGCTGGAGGCGGCGCTCGACCAGGTGGCGAGCCTGGACGAGGACCGCATCCTGCGCTCCTTCCTGACCGTCATCAAGGCCACGCTGCGGACCAACTTCTTCCAGCGGACCGAGGACGGCACGCCGCACGACTACGTGTCGATGAAGTTCGACCCGCAGGCCATCCCGGACCTGCCGGCGCCCCGCCCGGCGTTCGAGATCTGGGTGTACTCGCCGCGCGTCGAGGGCGTGCACCTGCGCTTCGGCAAGGTCGCGCGCGGCGGTCTGCGCTGGTCCGACCGGCGCGAGGACTTCCGCACCGAGATCCTGGGCCTGGTCAAGGCGCAGATGGTGAAGAACACCGTGATCGTGCCGGTCGGCGCCAAGGGCGGCTTCGTCGCCAAGCAGCTGCCCGACCCGAGCGTGGACCGCGACGCGTGGCTGGCCGAGGGCATCGCCAGCTACAAGACGTTCATCTCGGCGCTGCTCGACATCACCGACAACATGGTGGCCGGCGAGGTCGTGCCCCCGGCCGACGTCGTCCGGCACGACGAGGACGACACCTACCTGGTGGTCGCCGCCGACAAGGGCACCGCGACCTTCTCCGACATCGCCAACGGGGTCGCCGAGCAGTACAACTTCTGGCTCGGCGACGCCTTCGCCTCCGGCGGCTCCGCCGGCTACGACCACAAGGGCATGGGCATCACCGCCCGCGGCGCCTGGGAGTCCGTCAAGCGGCACTTCCGCGACATGGGCACCGACACGCAGTCCGAGGACTTCACGGTCGTCGGCATCGGTGACATGTCCGGTGACGTGTTCGGCAACGGCATGCTGCTCAGCGAGCACATCCGCCTGGTCGCCGCCTTCGACCACCGGCACATCTTCATCGACCCGAACCCGGACGCGGCCGTCTCCTACGCCGAGCGCCGCCGCGTCTTCGAACTGCCCCGCTCCAGCTGGGCCGACTACAACGCCGACCTGATCTCCTCCGGCGGCGGCGTCTTCCCGCGCACCGCCAAGGCGATCCCGGTCAACGCGCACATCCGCGAGGCCCTGGGCATCGAGGGCAAGGTCACCAAGATGACCCCGGCCGACCTGATGAAGGCGATCCTCAAGGCGCCGGTGGACCTGCTGTGGAACGGCGGCATCGGTACGTACGTCAAGGCCTCCACCGAGTCCCACCCGGACGTCGGCGACAAGGCCAACGACGCCATCCGGGTCGACGGCCAGGACCTGCGGGTCAAGGTGGTCGGCGAGGGCGGCAACCTGGGTCTGACCCAGCTCGGCCGGATCGAGTTCGCGCTGCACGGCGGCCGGATCAACACCGACGCCATCGACAACAGCGCGGGCGTGGACACCTCCGACCACGAGGTGAACATCAAGATCCTGCTCAACGGCCTGGTCGCGGACGGCGACATGACGGTCAAGCAGCGCAACCGGCTGCTCGCCGACATGACCGACGAGGTCGGCCGGCTGGTGCTGCGCAACAACTACGCGCAGAACACGGCGATCGCCAACGCCCTCGCCCAGTCCAAGGACATGCTCCACGCCCAGCAGCGCTTCATGCGCCACCTGGTCCGCGAGGGCCACCTGGACCGGGCCCTGGAGTTCCTGCCGACCGACCGCCAGATCCGGGAGCGCCTCACCGCGGGCCAGGGCCTGACCGGCCCGGAGACGGCCGTCCTGCTGGCGTACACGAAGATCACGGTCGCCGAGGAGCTGCTGCACACCTCGCTGCCGGACGACGCTTACCTGCGCGGCCTGCTCTACGCCTACTTCCCGAGCGCGCTGCGCGAGCAGTTCGGCGAGCGCATCGACACCCACCCGCTGCGCCGCGAGATCACCACCACGGTGCTGGTCAACGACACGGTCAACACCGGCGGTACGACGTATCTGCACCGGCTGCGCGAGGAGACCGGCGCGTCGCTGGAGGAGATCGTCCGGGCGCAGACCGCGGCTCGCGCGATCTTCCGCTCGGCGCCCGTGTGGGACGCGGTCGAGGGCCTGGACAACAAGGTCGAGGCCGAGGTCCAGACCCGCATCCGGCTGCACTCCCGCCGGCTGGTGGAGCGCGGCACGCGCTGGCTGCTCAACAACCGGCCGCAGCCCATCCAGCTCGCCGAGACCGTCTCGTTCTTCGCCGAGCGGGTGGAGGAGGTCTGGAACGAGCTGCCGAAGCTGCTGCGCGGCGCGGACCTGGAGTGGTGGCAGAAGATCCACGACGAGCTGACCGGCGCCGGCGTCCCGGACGAGCTGGCGACCCGGGTGGCCGGCTTCTCCTCCGCCTTCCCGACGCTGGACATCGTCTCGGTGGCCGACCGCATGGGCAAGGAGCCGCTGGACGTGGCCGAGGTCTACTACGACCTCGGCGACCGCCTCGGCATCACCCAGCTCATGGACCGCATCATCGAGCTGCCCCGCGCCGACCGCTGGCAGTCCATGGCCCGCGCGGCCATTCGCGAGGACCTGTTCGCCGCGCACGCCGCGCTCACGGCCGACGTGCTGGCGGTGGGCAACGGCACCTCCACGCCGGAGCAGCGGTTCCAGGGCTGGCGGGAGAAGAACGCGGCCATCCTCGGCCGGGCCCGGGCGACCCTGGAGGAGATCCAGACCTCGGACGCGTTCGACCTCGCCAACCTCTCGGTGGCGATGCGCACCATGCGCACCCTGCTGAGGTCGCACACGTAAGGCGTACGCCCCGCCATGGAAGCGCCCCGGACCGCACAGGTCCGGGGCGCTTCGGTGTCCGATCGGGTTGGCGGGCGGCTCAGCGCAGCGTGCTCGCCAGCAGCCGGGCCGCCCGGCGCACCCCGGGCCGCGCCATGCGCCGTACGGCCGGGCGCACCAGCCGCGCGGTCATGCCCGCCGGGCGCCAGCGCACCTGGAGGCGGCCGGTGCCGCGCTCCTCCGGTTCGACCGTGACCCGGTGCGGGGCGGCACCGGAGTGGTACTCGACGCGGGCGGCCAGCGGCGGGAAGGTGTCCGGGGCCAGCAGGACACCCCGGTGGTGGAGGCCCTGGTGCTGGAGGCGCAGCACGGGATGGCGGGCGCCGTCGAAGCCGTGCAGCGGGATCGGGGCGGCGGCCAGGTCGAGGTGGACATGGCCCTCGTAGACGCCCGGGCGCACCGGGGACAGCCGGAACGGCACGCTCATCCGGCGGTTGCCCGGGGAGAGCAGCAGGGTCGCGGCCTGCGGGCCCAGCGGGAGGCGCAGCGCCGGGTCGTAGGTGCGCACGGCGAGGTCGACCGAGGCGCCGGGACCCGGCGAGACCTCGGTGATCTCGTGCCGCAGCAGCGCGTACGGGAACGGGCAGGTGTCCGGGGCCAGGTCGGACAGGTCCAGCTCGCGGCGGGCCAGGTCGGTGTCGGGCACCCGGTCGCCCCAGTACGTGCGGCCGTCCGCGTCCGTGACCACCTCGCGCGGGCCGACTCCGTGTCCGAGGCCGCGGGCCGCCAGCCGCGCCTCCGCCAGCCGCAGATCGCGCACCAGCTGGAGCACGACCCGCTCGGGGCGTGGAAGACGGGTGTACGCGCCGGGCGCGAGCGTCGCGAGATACGGGTTGACGATCTCCGCGAACGCCGCCAGCCACGCGTCGTCGCGGTGCGGCAGGTCGCCGGCGTACATCCGGAAGTCGTGCTTGAGGAACTTGTAGTCCTTCTCCTCATGCAGCGCGCCGTGCCCGCTCCGCGCCAGGAAGTCGTCGACGAGCCGCTGGACGTGCACCCGGTCACGGACGTTGTCGAGCTTGTACCGCTGGTTGGAGATGGAGGCGGTGTCGGCGGACGCGTGCGGGGCGATGTACCAGCGGTAGACCGGCTCCGGGATGACGGTGAAGGACCGCGCCAGGCAGTAGGCCTGTGCCGAGAACAGCTGGTCCTCGTAGTGGATGCCCTCCGGGAAGCGCAGCTCGTGGCGGTCGAGGAAGGCCCGGGCGTACATCTTGCTGGTCGCCAGGTGCTCGAAGAACAGCCGGGGTTCGGCGTCGATGCCGGGCACGGTACGGCGCTCGGCCACCAGGTGCGGCATCCAGCGCCCCCGGTTCCCGGTGTCCGAGCGGATCCGCTCCACCGCGCCCATCACGAAGTCGACGTCCCGCTCCCGGTGCGCGGCGAGCAGCAGTTCGACGGCGTTCGGGGGCAGTTCGTCGTCGCTGTCCAGGAACATCACATACGGCGCCCGGGCGATCTCCAGCGCCCGGTTGCGCGGCACGCTGCACCCGCCGCTGTTGCGGTCCAGGCGCAGATGCAGCACCCGGGGGTCGGCCGCGGCCAGCCGCCGGGCCACCTCGGCCGTGGCGTCCGTGGAGTGGTCGTCGCTGATGACGATCTCGATGTTCGCGTGCGTCTGGCGGCGCACGGAGTCGACCGCGCGGGGGAGGCGTTCGGCGTCGTTGTAGACGATGACGGTCACCGTGACGTCGGGGGCTGCCGGGGTCATGACGCGGTCGCCTCCTGCGGGGTCGGGGCGGGGGTGCGCTCGTCGACGGGGACGATCGGGGGCAGGGCCTCCTCGGGCTCGCCGAGGAAGACACGGCGGACCACCCGCTCGGCCGCGCGGCCGTCGTCGTACTCGCAGAACCGGTGCCGGAACACCGACCGCGCCTTGGCCGCGCCCTCGTCGCGCCAGGCCTCCGAGGTGAGGATGCCGGCCAGCTCGTCCTGGGTGCGGGCCACCGGGCCCGGGGCCTCGGCCATCAGGTCGAAGTAGACGCCGCGGGTCGCCACGTACGTCTCCCAGTCGTCGGCGTGGATGACGATCGGGCGGTCCAGGTTGGCGTAGTCGAACATGATCGACGAGTAGTCCGTGACCAGCGCGTCGGCGGCCAGGCACAGCTCCTCGACCGGCTCGTAGGTGGAGACGTCCAGGACGCGGCCCGCGCGGCGCAGACCGGTGAGCGGGGTGGCGGCGCCGTCGTGGAAGTAGTGGGCGCGCACCAGCAGCACGGTGTCCTCGCCGAGGCGGTCGGCGAGCGCGGCGAGGTCCAGGTGCGGGGTCCAGGCGGCCTCGTAGTCGCGGTGGGTCGGGGCGTAGAGGATCGCCCGGCGGCCCGGCGCGATGCCCAGCCGGGCGCGGATCGCGGCGATGTCGGCGGCGGTCGCGGTGTAGTAGACGTCGTTGCGCGGATAGCCGTGGTCCAGGGAGACGAACCGGGACGGGTACGCGCGCTGCCACATCCGGGTGGTGTGGCTGTTGGCGGAGACGCTGTAGTCCCACTTGTCGATCCGGGCCAGCAGGGCCGCGAAGTCCATGCCCTGGGCGGTGGCCGGATAGTCCTGCTGGTCGATGCCCATGCGCTTCAACGGCGTGCCGTGGTGCGTCTGGACGTGCACGGCGTCCGGGCGCTTCACCACGGCGTTGGCGAAGTTCACGTTGTTGACCAGGAACTTGGCGCGCCCCAGCACCTCCCAGTAGCGGCGGGTGCCGGGCACGACGTGGTCCGTGCCGGGCGGCAGCAGGCCCACCCGGTCGGCGGCCACCACCCACACCGGGTGGATCTGCGGCGCGAGTTCGCCGAGCTTGGCGGCGATGGCGGCGGGATTGCAGGCGACACCGCGGTTCCAGTACGACGCGAAGACCGCGAGACCGGGATCGACGGGGCGGGCGAGCGCCCTGCGGTACTGCCGGTCACGGATCAGCCCGGTGGCCTGCCGGCGGCCCGTCCTGACGGCCGATCGGGTGGCGCGGCGGGCGCGGTTGGCGGTCTGGAGGGCACGGTAGCGGGCGTAGCCGTCCTCTTCCAGCAGGGCGCGGCGCAGTCCCTCCGGGCCGACGGGAGGGCGGTATCCCCTCGGGCGGTGGCGTACGGCCGCCTGCGAGGCGCGGTGGAAGAAGGTCCGGGCGTGCCGCTCGGGCAGGCCCGCGCGGACGAAGGTGCGCAGGCTGTCACGGACCATCAGGTCGTAGAGGACGGCGTGCGGGCCGGAGCGGTCGCGGGCCGCGTCCAGCAAGGACTCGTGGCGGTCGAGGCGGGCGAGGTGGTCGTCGAGGCCGGGCCGGGGCAGGCTCTCGGGGCGTGGTTCGCGGTTCTCGAACGCGGGGTGGTTGAAGCAGGCGATCCGGGTGGCGGTGAGCGCGGCGAGCAGGGCCGTGTACGCCTCGTCGTCCGTGGTGAGGTCCGCGGCGTGGGCGCGCCAGTGGCCGGCTCGTATCAACCGGTTGCCGAGGAGCGGGGCCAGGCGGAGCAGGGCGGGCCGGTCGTCCAGGGTGAGCTCGGCGCGGCCCGCGCGGGCCAGCAGACCGCTGTCCGGTGAGGGTCTGCGGGCGGACTGCCAGGTGCTGCGGACGTGGTCGAAGAGCAGGACGTCCACGGTGTCCGGCAGTTCGGCGGCGCGGGCGGCGAGCAGGGCCGGGGCGCCCGCGGTGAGGCCGTCCTTGGCGCGTACGAAGTGCAGCCAGCGCCCGCTCGCGCGGGCCGCGCCCGCCGCCCGTGCCTCGGCGTCGGACGTGCCGTCCGGCAGCGGGAGGACCACCGTGTCGGGGGCGTGCTCCTGGGCCGTCCGCCGGGCCCAGTCGCCGACCGCGGCCACGATCACCTCGACGCCCGCGGCCGGTGCGGCGGACAGGGCGTCGAGGAGGTCGGTCAGGTGCCCCTGGGTGTTCGGGCCGTGGACGACGACGGTGAGCTCGGGTGGCACGGCGGACTCCCTTCACACGTTCGGGTACGTCACACTCCGGTGGCCTATTCGGTCATCCTGGCATTAAAACGGTGAAAGGGATAAACGGGGTTGAGCCGGTCGGGATCGGGGAGCCGCCCGGGATCGGGAGCCGCCCGGGACCGTGGGTCAGGAAGAGGCTTGGGTCAGGAAGGGGCTTGGGTCAGGAAGGGGTCGCGGCGGCCGGTGTCTCCGCGGGCTTCGGCTTGGGCTTCGGTTTCGGCTTGGGCTTCGCCGTCTTGTCGCCGGTGAACGCCTCGTACTCCTTCAGTACGTCCTCCGTCGGCCCGTCCATCCGCAGCTCGCCGCGCTCCAGCCACAGCACGCGGTCGCAGGTGTCGCGGATCGACTTGTTGTTGTGGCTGACCAGGAACACCGTGCCGGCGTGCTTGCGCAGCTCGCGGATGCGGGCCTCGGAGCGCTTCTGGAAGGAGCGGTCACCGGTCGCCAGCGCCTCGTCGATGAGCAGCACGTCGTGGTCCTTGGCGGCGGCGATGGAGAACCGCAGCCGGGCGGCCATGCCGGAGGAGTAGGTGCGCATCGGCAGGGTGATGAAGTCGCCCTTCTCGTTGATGCCGGAGAAGTCGACGATCTCCTGGTAGCGCTCCCTGACCTGCTCCCGGGACATGCCCATCGCCAGTCCGCCGAGGTGCACATTGCGCTCGCCGGTCAGATCGTTCATCAGGGCCGCGTTGACGCCGAGCAGGGACGGCTGGCCGTTGGTGTGGATCCGGCCGTTCTCCACCGGCAGCAGTCCGGCGACCGCCTTCAGCAGCGTCGACTTGCCCGAACCGTTGGTGCCGATCAGGCCGATCGCCTCGCCCTTGTACGCCACGAAGGAGACACCGCGCACCGCGTGCACCCGGCGCACCCCGGCCGCCTTCTCGCTCTGCTTGCGGCGCAGGATGCGGTTGAGGGCGGCGGTGGCCGAGCCGCGGCTGCCGGTGCCGTTGACGCGGTAGACGATGTCGACGCGGTCGGCGATGACGGTGGGGATCTTCTCGGGGACGCTTCCGGAGGTGGTCTCCCGGGTGCCATCAGGGGTGCTGTCAGGGGTGTGCTCAGCCACGGCCGTACGTCTCCTCAGCCTTCCAGAAGTAGATGAAGCCGCCGACTCCGGCGAGCAGCGCCCAGCCCGTCGCGAGCAGCCACACGTGCGGCGGCAGCTGGCTCGCGTGGAAGCTGTCGATGAGCGCGAAGCGCATCAGGTCGATGTAGACGGCCGCCGGGTTGGCCTGGAGGACGGGGGCCACCCAGGACGGCAGGTCGGTGTGGTCGCTGAGCACGTGCTCGATGCTCCACATCACGCCCGAGACGTACATCCAGGTCCGCAGCACGAACGGCATCAGCTGCGCGATGTCCGGGGTCTTCGCCCCCACCCGGGCCAGGATCATCGAGACGCCCGCGTTGAAGGTGAACTGGAGCACCAGGACCGGGAGCGCCAGCACCCAGGACGCGGCGGGCGGCACGCCGAACGCCAGCAGGATGGCGATCAGCGCCGCCATCGAGAACATCAGCTGCTGCAACTGCTGGAGGCAGAAGGAGATCGGCAGCGCGGCCCGCGGGAAGTGCAGGGCGCGGACCAGGCCCAGGTTGCCGGAGATCGCGCGGGTGCCGGCCAGCAGCGAGCTCTGCGTGAACGTCCAGATGAACACGCCGGTGACCAGGAACGGGACGTAGTCCGGCACGCCCTTCTTCGTCTGGAGCAGCACGCCGAAGATCAGGTAATAGACCGCCGCGTTCAGCAGCGGGGTCATGACCTGCCAGACCTGGCCGAGCTTCGCCTGGCTGTACTGCGCGGTCAGCTTCGCCGTGGAGAACGCGGCGATGAAGTGCCGGCGCGCCCACAACTGGCGGATGTACGCGGGCAGGGACGGGCGGGCGCCGCTGACCGTGAGGCCGTGGCGGGCGGCGAGGGCCGCGAGGTCGTCGCCGGCCGGGGCGGGGGTCCGGGCCGACGTCGGGGGCGGTGTGTCGAGGACCTGGCTCACATCCGCTGCTTTCGGTCGAAGGAGGGGGGTGTGCGCGGGCGGCGCGGTGTCGTCCGGCGTTTCCCCGGATGTCGGGCGGCGTTTCCTTACGTCGGGACGGAACCGTATCGTCGCAACGGGAGCGTAGGCCGTCCGGGCGTCGGAACGCAACCGTTTCGTCGTGACCTTCCCGGCCCGTCGTCGCCAGGCCTCTCACCCTTTCGCGGCAACCTTCCGCGTCAGAACGCAACCGTTTCGTCGCATCGCCCTATGCTGTCCGCATGACGACGAACGCCGACGGCACCCAGCCGCAGCCGCGTCCGCGCCGCCGGACCCCCGCTGGTGCGGCGGTGCTGAGGGAGGACGTGACGGAGGCCATCCGCGCGGCCGTCTTCGAGGAACTGGCCGCCGTCGGCTACGCGCGGATGTCGATCGAGGGGATCGCGCGCCGCGCGGGTGTCGGCAAGACCGCGGTGTACCGGCGCTGGCGCTCCAAGCTGCACCTGGTCCTGGACGTCGTCTCGGCGCTCGCGGTGCAGGGGCTGCCGGCGCCGGACACCGGCTCGCTGGAGAGCGATCTGCGGCTGCTGTACGAGGTGACGTCCCGGGCCCTGCGACACCCCGTCGCCTCGCAGATCATCCCCGACCTCCAGGCGGAGGCGGCCCGCAACCCGGAGATCGCCGAGGCGATGCAGAAGGCGCTGCGGGACGGTCAGGAGGGCGTCGCGCTGAAGATCGTGGCGGCGGCGGAGCGGCGCGGCGAGATCCGCGCGGGCCTCGACGCCGAACTGGTGCTGGACCTGATCTCGGGCCCGCTGTACTGGCGCTCGGTGGTGATCCGCAGCCCGAAGCTCCCCAAGGGCTATCTGGCCGCCCTGTCCCGCGCGACGGCGGAGGCGCTGAGGGCGCTCTGACCGCGTCCTGTCACGGGCCGCCCGTCACGGGCCGCCCGTCGCAGCCGCCCGCCGACGCCTCAGCCCGCGCCTCGCAAGCTGCTCAACCGTTCGGCCGCTCAGCCGTTCAGCCGCTCAGCCGCTCAGCCGCACCGCCATCTCCGTCAGCTCCGCCACCCTCAGCACCCGTTCACCGAACCCCGGCAGCGGTACGTGCAACGGGGGCGTCCACCGCTCGGGTATCGCCTCGGGGCCGTGGACGGCGCCGGCCAGGGTGCCGGTGACGGCCGCGACGGTGTCCGTGTCGCCGCCGAGGTCGACGGCGGCGCGGAGGGCGGCCTCGAAGGAGGAGGTGGTGCGCAGGGCCCAGACGGCGGACCCGAGGCAGGGCCATACGGCGCCGTTGAACTCGGTGGCCCGGTCGGGGTGCCAGTCGGGGGCGAGGACGACGGCGTAGCGCTCGCGGTGCTCGGGGTGGACGGCCGTCAGCGTCTCGGGGACGGCGGCCACCGGGTCGCCGCCGGCCAGCGCGACCCGCACCAGTTCGTGCAGGACCGCCGTGCCCTCCCAGGCCGCCCGGTCGCCGTGGGTGAGGGCGGCCAGGCGGCGGGCGGCGTCCATGGTGGCGTCCCGGCCCCGGTCCGCGAAGTGCACGGCGGAGGTCGCCGCCCGCATCAGCGCGCCGTTCCCCGCCGCCCGCTGACTGACCTGGAAGTGCAGTGCCGCGGCCGTGTCCCAGGGGTCGCCGCCGCACAGCACCGCCTCCGTCTGGAGCCCGATGTCCTTCGGCTCGGCCGCCGCCCAGCGCCGGAACCGCCGGAACACGTCCGGCAGGTCGAGCCCGCCCCGCTCCAGCAGGGACTCGCCGACGAGGACGGCCATCTGGGTGTCGTCGGTCGCCTCGCCCGGGTCCCAGCCGCCGCCCCCGCACATCTCGCCGCCCTGTCCGGGGCGCGGGAACCGGTCGGTGAAGGCCCCTTCCGGGCCGAACTCGAAGGGAGCGCCGAGGGCGTCGCCGACGGCCGAGCCCACGACGGCGCCGACGGCGCGCTCCAGGCGGCGGGAACGGGTCATCCGGGCAGGCTATAGGGCCTGTCTCCCGGACCGTGCCGCTGCCGCGGGCGCCGAGTGGTGCCGTGCCCGGACATGCGTGCAGCCGACCCGATCCGGAAGGCAGCCCCTAGTAGTGCTTGGTCATGTTGGTATGGGTTCTGGCATGTCGCGGTGACAGGTGGGGCAGGCGCCGGTCCAGACCGCGAGGAGTAGTTGTAGTTC
>NZ_JBEPAL010000067.1:0-37396 GCF_040298625.1 Streptomyces sp. NPDC001532 | reverse complement strand
TACCCCGTCGAGCGCATGATGCGCGACGCCAAGATCACCCAGATCTACGAGGGCACCAACCAGGTCCAGCGCATCGTGATGGCGCGCAACCTGCCGTAACCCGTCGTCGAAGTGGCCCCGGCCCGGGAAGGGCCGGGGCCACTTCGCGTCGCTCAGGCGGGCCGGAGCAACGGGGCGAGGGCCCGTTCCAGGTCCGCGGGCGTGCGGTAGTGGACGGTCCGCATGCCGAGGAGGGCCGCCGCCTCGATGCCCGGCAGGCCGTTGTCGACGTAGAGGCAGTGCTCGGGGTCGACGTCCACCCGCTCGGCGGCGAGGCGGAAGATCCGCAGGTCGGGCTTGACCCGGCGATCCTTGGCGCTGCTGATCAGATGGTCGGCGAGGTCGCCCAGGCCCAGCTCGGCCAGCTCGCTCTCCAGCCGGTAGGAGCCGTTGGCGACGAGCACCAGCGGCACCCGTTCACGGGCGCGCCGCAGCAGGGCGACCACCGTGTCGTCGGCGTGGAAGGGCGCCCGCACGAACGCCTCGGCGAGCGCGGCGGCGGTGTCCCAGGGCACGATCCCGGCGAAACCGCTGATGATCTCCCACTCCCAGTCGCGCATGTCGATCCGGCCGAGCAGCAGCGCGAGGCCGAGCGACGGCGCGAACGCCACCTTCTTGGTGATGCCCTCGGGAAGCCCGGCGGCTCGTTCGAGGGCGGCCACCTCGGAGGTGTCGTAGAAGCGCACGACGTTGCCGACGTCGCAGAGCACCGCGCGGATGCTCTGTCCGCCGGCCGGGTCAGTCACTCGAGACCGTGACCTTCTCGTCGTTCCGCAACTGCTCCACCAGCGTCTTGACCTTGGTCATGTCCCACTGGAGGTTGCCGTTCGCGGCGTTGCCCGCGAGCGGCATGTTCATGGACTTGCCGTCGCCGCCGCTGACGCCCTTCATCGCCCAGAACATGGAGGCCAGGTCCCACAGGCCCATGTCCTTGTCGACGATGAGGGAGTCCAGGCCCGCGCCCATGGTCGGGTAGAGCTTGAACGGGTTGAGGACCGTCCCCGGGGTGGCGACCTGGCTGGCGAGGGCGTTGAGGAACTTCTGCTGGTTCTTGGTGCGGTCCAGGTCGGAACCGGCCAGCGCGTACCGGGTGCGGACGAAGGCGAGCGCCTCCTCGCCGTTCAGGGTCTGCCGGCCCTTCTCGAAGTTCGCGCCGGACTTGGTGTCCTTGATGTCCTGCGGGATGTCCATCTCCACCCCGCCGACCGCGTCCACGATGTTCGCGAAGCCGGCGAAGCCGATCTCCACGTAGTGGTCGATGTGCAGCCCGGTGTTGAACTCGACGGTGCGCACCAGCAGCGTCGGGCCGTCGATGGAGTACGCGGCGTTCAGCTTGTTCGCGCCCCGCGCGGGCAGCCGCTTGCCGGACTCCGAGCCCTGGAACTCCGGGATCGTGACGTTCGAGTCGCGGGGCAGCGAGATCAGCGTGGGGCCGTTGTCGCCGGTGTGCAGGATCATCATCGAGTCCGTGCGCTTGCCCGCCGCGGACCCGGTGTGCAGGTCCTTCTTCTGCTCGTCGGTCATGCCCTCACGGCTGTCGGAGCCGACGATGAGGTAGTTGGTGCCCTCGCCCTTCTCCGGCCGGTCGATCACCTTCGACAGGTCGACCTCGCGGTTGAGCTTGGAGTCCGCCCAGAAGTAGGTGCCGACGGTGGTGACGAGCAGCACGGTGGCGAGGGTGACGGCGGTCACCTTGATCCGGCGGCGCCAGTTCGGCGCGGGCCGCGGCGCCCGCGTCCCCGAGCCGCCGGGACCGGCCGGACCGCCGCCGCCGGGCGAGCCGTAGACCTGCCCGGTGTTGTAGCCGCTGTCGTAGCCGCCGCCGAAGTCACCCTCGCCGCCGTCGACGTACGACGGCTGGCGGGGCACACCCTGGCCGTACGGCGGGGCGGCCGGGCCCGAGCCGGGCGGTACCGCCGGGCCGCCGCGCCGCACCTGACGCATCACGCGGGCGCCCTCCGGCGTCGCGCCGGCGCTGCCGCTTCCGTAGCGGGGTCCGCGGTTGTCGTCGGACGATCCCTCGGGCCAATCGTTCATGGGCCCCAGTGTGCCGGTCCCGGCCGTGTGCTTTACAAGGGTCGGCGGAAAACAGGGACCGGGCTGTGGCCAAGCTGACACAAAGTTCCCGGATCCGGCTTCGGCATAAGGTGGAGGACATGACAGACCAGGCCAGCCACCCGGAGTCGGAGACCCCGGGCACTTCGGACATCCCGGGTAAGCCCACCTCCGCCTCCCGGACCACACTCAGCCACATCATGACCCACAACGACACCAACCTGCTGGGTACGGTGCACGGCGGAGTGATCATGAAGCTGGTCGACGACGCCGCGGGAGCCGTGGCCGGCCGGCACAGCGGCGGCCCCGCCGTCACCGCCTCCATGGACGAGATGGCCTTCCTGGAGCCGGTCCGCGTCGGCGACCTCGTGCACGTCAAGGCCCAGGTCAACTGGACCGGCCGCACCTCCATGGAGGTCGGCGTCCGCGTCCTCGCCGAACGCTGGAACGAGTCCGCCCCGCCCACCCAGGTCGGCTCCGCCTATCTCGTCTTCGCCGCGGTCGACGCCGACGGCAAGCCCCGCCGCGTCCCCCCGGTCGTCCCGGAGACGGAACGCGACAAGCGCCGCTACCAGGAAGCCCAGATCCGCCGCACCCACCGCCTGGCCCGCCGCCGGGCCATCATGGACCTTCGCGAGCGGCGCGCGGCGGAGGGGTTCGAGGACTGACGGGCCCAGGACCGGGGTGCCGCTCCGCTACGAGCAGTTCACCTCGTCGCCTCGGGTCACCGCGGGTGCGCCGGGTGGGCGGGGGATCTCCGCGCGGACCTTGGTGACCCCCTTGTAGTCCGCGCCGACGATCACCTTCAGCGTGGCTCCCTGGCCCTTGACCGCGCGCAGTTCGCTGCCGGGCAGAGCCGTCGCCAGGGACTTCGCGGAGCGGTCCCAGCGGGGGTCGTAGGAGACGACCGTGCGCGGCGCGGGCGGTCCGGAGGCGTTCACCGGCTGCCGGGTGGTGCGGAAGCCGGTCGCCGCCAGCGCGGCATCGGCCCGGCGGCCCAGCCCCGGTGTGCGGGTGCCGTTCGCCACCTGGACCCGGATCTGCTGCGGCGGCACGTCGACGGCCCGGGCCGGCACGGTCCTGGGGCGGGCGGCGGCCAGCGGGCGGTCGTCGCGCAGCGCCTGGAAGACCCGGTCCGCCTTGACCGGGTCCCACTTCAGCGTCGAACCGATGCCCTTCACGGCGTACCCCATCCGTCCGATCGGGACGGTCGTGAACTCGGACGACGACGGTGAGAAGTTCCGCATCGCCCGGCCCAGGTCCAGCAGCTCGCCGGTGCCGAAGCCCTTGTCCGCCCGCACCGACCCGAGCACCGCCCGCGTCACGTCGCGGAACTTCATCGGGTTCAGCAGCACCCCGGACGAGGTCGCGTGGTCGATCAGCGCCGCCAGGAACCGCTGCTGGCGCTGCATCCGGCCGAGGTCGGAGGCCCCGTCGACATGCCGGGACCGTACGTACTGCAAGGCCTCGCCGCCGCGCAGGGTGTGCGTGCCGGGCTGCAGGTCGAGGCCGCTGTAGCGGTCCTTCAGCGGCCGGGCCGTGCAGATCCGCACCCCGCCGAGGACGTCCACCGTCTTCATGAAGCTGGCGAAGTCGACCTCCAGGTAGTGGTCGATCTTCACCCGTGTCATGTGCTCGACCGTGCGCACGGTCAGCTGCGGCCCGCCCTCCGCGTACGCCGCGTTCAGCTTGATGGGGTGGCTGTGGTGGCGCTCGCCGGTGGTGCGGTCGGTGTGCGGCGGCAGCTCCGCGTAGGAGTCGCGCGGCAGGCTCACCACGCTCGCCCGCTCCCGGTCCTCCGAGATGTGCACGATCATGATCGTGTCGGTGCAGCGGCAGGGCGCCCCGCCCAGCCGGTACCGGTGCCGCTCCGCCTCGCCGATCTTGTCGCGGCCGTCGGTGCCGACCAGCAGCACGTTCATGCCGTGGCCCGCGCGGGGCCGGTTCTTCATGTTCTGGAACGGGTCGACGCGGGCGATGTCCGCGTCGAGGCCGGTGACGACCATGTGCCCGATGCCCGCGGCGGCGAGCACCGCCACCGACAGCGTCGTCACCGCCCGCATGGCCCAGCCCGGCCGCTTCCGCCGGACGGGCGGACGCGGGGCGCGGCGGGCCCGCTGCGGGCGGGGCACGGGCCGGCCCGGGGACCGAGGCGGCGTGGGCAAGGGACACCTCCGGACGACGGCCGTACGTGGGAGCCGTGAGCACCGTAGGCCCATACGATCTGCGGTCCGTCGTACCGTCCCCGGCGGGGCGCACCGGTGTCCCCCGTTCGCGGTAACGTGAGGCCTCTATGAACGCCAAGTCCGACGTGCAGCTCCCCGCCGTGTCCGTCATCATGCCCGTCCTCAACGAGGAGCGGCATCTGCGCGGCGCCGTCCACGCGATCCTCGCCCAGGAGTACGCCGGCGAGATGGAGGTCGTGATCGCCCTCGGTCCGTCCACGGACCGCACGGACGAGATCGCCGCCGAACTGGTGCGGGAGGACCCGCGGGTGCACACCGTGCCCAACCCGACCGGTCGCACGCCCGCCGCCCTCAACGCCGCGATCGGGGCCTCCCGCCATCCGATCGTGGTCCGCGTCGACGGCCACGGCATGCTCTCGCCCAACTACATCGCCACCGCGGTACGGCTCCTGGAGGAGACCGGCGCGCAGAACGTCGGCGGCATCATGCACGCCGAGGGCGAGAACGACTGGGAGCGCGCGGTCGCCGCCGCCATGACCTCGAAGATCGGCGTGGGCAACGCCGCCTTCCACACCGGCGGCCAGGCGGGCCCGGCCGAGACCGTCTACCTCGGTGTCTTCCGTCGCGAGGCGCTGGAGCGGCAGGGCGGCTACAACGTGGAGTTCATCCGCGCCCAGGACTGGGAGCTGAACTTCCGCATCCGCGAGGCGGGCGGCCTGATCTGGTTCTCGCCGGAGCTGAAGGTGTCGTACCGGCCGCGGCCGAGCGTGAAGGCGCTCGCCAAGCAGTACAAGGACTACGGCCGCTGGCGGCACGTCGTCGCCCGCTACCACGCCGGCTCGATCAACCTGCGCTACCTCGCCCCGCCGACCGCGGTCTGCGCGATCGCGGCCGGGCTGGTCGTCGGCGCCGCGCTGACGCCGTGGGGCTTCGTGATCCCCGGCGGCTACCTCGCGGCGATCGCCGCCGGGTCCGTCCCCGCCGGCAAGGGGCTGCCGCTCAAGGCCCGGCTCCAGATCCCGGTCGCCCTCGCCACCATGCACATGTCCTGGGGCTTCGGCTTCCTCACCAGCCCCAAGTCGCTGGCGAGGAAGGTCATCGCGTCCCGCCGTCCGGCGGTCCGGGGCTCCGACAGCCCGGTGGGCTGACGGAACTCCGCGCGGACGCCCTCTAGAACGTGTAGTTCGGGTTGACCTCCATGCACTTGGAGTCGTCCGAGGCGTTGAGGGCGTTCGCCGACTCCGGCGTCTTGTCCTCCTTCTTCGGCGCCTTGTACGCCGTGCCCTCGCGCCAGTCCGCGCCCACGATCAGGGTGACGCCGGAGACGTCGGTGGACTTCTTCACCGCGCTCAGCGGGACGCCGAGGGCCTTGGCGACCCGCTGGGCGTCGCCCTCCAGGTCGGCGCTCGGGTAGCGGATCACGGTGGTCGCCTGCGCGAGCGGGGGCGAGGTGTCCGCCAGGGCCTGTGTGAAGCCCTCGCCCACCAGCAGCTGCGTCACGTCGGAGGCCCGGCCGCCGACGGCCGCCAGGGTGTCCGTCGCGGTGCCGTTGCGCACCTGGACGGCGATCTCGCCGTCCGCCGCCGCCGGGTCGGAGGACTCCTTCTCCTTCTTCGCCTTCTTCTTGTCCTTGCCGTCCAGCGCGATGTCCTCACGGACCATCCGGAACACCGTCTCGGCGTCCTCGGTGGGCGCGACCCGGTTGCCGACCAGCCGGTTCGGCATCGTCGTCATGGTGATCCGGTCCGTCGGGACCTTCTTCAGCTCGTTGGCCAGGTCGTACATCTTCGTGATGGTGCCCAGACCCGGGTCGACGGTGATCGCGTCCACGGCGGCCTCGGCGAGCTTGCGCAGCTTGTTGGGGTTGCTGAGGGTGGCGTTGGCGCGCAGCTCGCGGACCATCGAGTTCATGTACATGTGCTGCGCCTGGGCGCGGTACAGGTCGGTGTTGTCGCCGAAGCCGTAACGGGTGCGCAGCCACTTCAGGGCCGTCTCGCCCTTGATCTTGGTGGTGCCCCTCTCCAGCCGCAGCCCCGAGCCCTCACCCGTGGCGCTGCGGGAGTGGATGTTGGCGTCCACGCAGACCGGGACACCGCCGATGGCGTCCGCCATGGACACCACACCGGCGAAGTCGATCATCATGAAGTGATCGATGTGGATGCCGGTCATCTCCTGCCAGGTGGCCACCGTGCAGCCGGGGCCGCCGTGGCCGAGGCTCTCGTTGGTCGCCGTCGGCCGGGTGCTCGCCGGGTACACCTCCCCGTCGTCCGGGTCGGTGCACTTGGGTATGTGCACCAGGGTGTCGCGCGGCATGCTGACGACCGACATGTTGGTGCGGTCCGCCGAGAGGTGCAGCAGCATCTGGACGTCGGCGAGCGGAGTGCCGTTGAAGGTCTCCTTGGCGCCGCCGAGCTTCTGGTTCTCCTTGCTGTCCCGGGCGTCCGAGCCGATCAGCAGGATGTTCAGCGGGGTCTGCCCCGCCGCGTTCGGCGTGGGCGCGGCGACCTTGTTGTCGCCGAGGTTGAGGTCGTCCTTCTTGATGCTGTCGTTCAGGTGCTGGTAGTAGAGGTAGCCCGCACCGGCGGTGCCGACGACGACCACCGCCAGCGCCGTAGCCGACCAGCGCAGCACCCGGCGTCCGCGCGGCGGCCGGCCGGTGCCGCGACGGCCCCCGCGCCGCCGGCCACCGCCACCGCCTCCGCCGTGCCGGCCTCTGCCCTCGGGCTGCCCGTCCTCCGCGCCCTCCGCGCCCTCCGCGCCGTTCGCGCTCTCCGCTTCGAGAGCCTCTTCGCCCTGCCGCGTGAGGGACATGGTGTCCTCCACCGCGGGCACGTCTCCGCGCACACTGCTCCGCGCCACTTGGTTGCCCCTCCCCACCCCTGCGCCTGACACGGGTCCGCCCCGCGTCAAGTCAGACGCACGACGGACCCCAGGGGTTACCCCCCAATTTTTTCGCCGGCCCCCCTGGCTAGCTGGCGCACTCCACCTTGTCCGCCGTGGACTTGTCCACCTCCGGCGCCTTCGTCGGGGCGGTGAGCGAGACTCCCGCGCCCTTGAAGTCCTTGCCGAGGGTCAGTGTCATCGTCGGCAGACCCTGACTGTTGGTCACGCTCTCGCCCGGCTTCATCGCCGATCCGGACAGGCCCATGATCGCGGCGAGCCGCCGCGCCTGGTCGGCCTGGTCGGGTGCGTACTCCAGCGTGGTCTTGCTCAGTTGCTCGTCCGCGTTGCCCGCGTTCTCGGACTTGGTGACGCCCTCCTCGTTCTGGAGCCACAGCAGCGTCTCCGACGCGCTGCCGGAGGGGGCGCCGCCGTTGAGGACCCGCACCCGGACCTCGGAGGCATCCGCCTTGGTGCCCTTGAGCCGCGCGGCGACCTCGGCCTTCTCCTTCGCCTTCTGCTGCTTGACGGCGGTGAAGGAGACGTCGTTCGCGATCGCGTCGAAGACCTCCTGGGCCTTCGTCGGATGCGGCACGACGGTGGCCTTCACCGTCTCGGCCGGGTTGTCGACGACCGGCACGGTGGTGAAGGTCAGGTTCTTGGTGTTGAGCTTGCCCAGCTCCAGGCCGAGGTCCTTGAGCTTGCCGATGCTGTCCAGCTGCGAGTCGACGGTGAGCGCCTTGGTGCCCGCCTCCGCCAGCTTGATCATCTTGGTCGGGTCGGTGAGCGTGTCGTTGGACTTCAGCTTGCGCATCAGCGCGCTCAGGAACTGCTGCTGGAGGCCGATGCGGCTCAGGTCGCCGCCGGTGCCCACCGAGTGCCGGGTGCGGACGAACGCCAGTGCCTGCTCACCCTCGATGACGTGCTTGCCCTCGCTCAGCTTGAGCTTGGAGTCCTCGTCGTCGATGTCCTTGGCCAGGCACACCTCGACGCCGCCGACCGCCGTGGTCAGTGTCTTCACCGCGTTGAAGTCGGCGACCATGAAGTTGTCCGGCTTGATCCCGGTCAGCTCGGTCACCGTGCGCATGGTGCAGCTCGGCGTACGGCCGCTCTGGCCCAGGCTGGTGTTGAACCGGACGCCCTGGTCGCCGGGGATCACCTCGGTGCTGCCGTCCTCCTGCGTGGTCGGGCAGTCTGGGACGTCCACGATCAGGTCGCGCGGGATGCTCAGCGCGGTCGCGTTCGAACGGTCCTTGGAGACGTGCAGCAGGATCGTGGTGTCGGCGTGGCCCGGGCTGCCGCTGTCGCCGTAGGACTCGTTGCCCGCGCCGGTGCGCTTGTCCGTGCCGATCAGCAGGATGTTGATGGCCTTGTCCTTCTGGAAGCCACCGGTGCTCGCCCCGTCGTCGGCGACGGAGGTGATGTTGTCGTTGAGGTGCTCGATGTAGAGGTACCCGGCACCCGCCGCGGCCACCAGCACGAAGGCCATGACCCCGCCGGTCCACAGCAGGATCCTCTTCACCTTCGGCTTCTTCTTCGCCGGACGTCTGCCACGCCGGCCCGGCGCCGGCTCGGGCGCGGCGCCGCGGCGTTTGCGGGGTCCGGAGACCTCGCGGCTCTCGCCGCCGTCCCTGTCACCCTCACGGGACTCACGCCCCTCACGGCCCTCCCGGCCGCCGCCCTGCGCGGGGCGCGGCTCGCGGCGCTCACGCCCCGGGGCGGCGGTACGGCCCCGCGCGGCGACCCGGCGCGGGCCGGGCACCCCCGACTGCGGTGCGGAAGGGGTCAGTCGCAGTTCGTATTCACCGGTGCTCGGATTGAGTACCCACTGGTCTGCGGGATCGATGTGCTCCGCCCGCCCACGGCCTTGCGCGTCCACGGTTGCCTGAATCCTCCGTCGGGGCCACGCGGCGCCTTCCCCCTCCGAGGCGCTCGGGTCTCGTACATGCAGTGCGCGACCCCAGGACGGACTAATTGGCCGGGAGCCGGGTGCACCGGATCGCTCACACTATCCGCCCAGTTCAGCGTGGAGCGACGACGGTGACAAATTCCACGTCCCTACAACTGGGCAATCCGGCGCATTTCCTTGAACGGGAGTTCGCCGTTTTGGTGTGGGCTTTACCGGCAGTGGTCCTCGGCGGCGGTATTTCCTCGGAACGTGGGGGCCGGGGAGGCGCTCGCGCCGGGCTCCGCGGAGGCCTTGCCGCGGCCGGATCCGGGGGCCACCTCGACCGGGCGGTCGGTGCGCAGCCGCTCGAACAGACGCTCCGCCTCCGGCTCCACCAGCTGGTCGCGATTGGCGTTGTAGACGTACGACTCCCTCGGAACCGTCAGGAACTGCACACGTTCGGTGGGGATGTCGCGCAAGCCTCGGACAAGTTGGTACAAGCCGCGCAAACTTGCCAGGCCGGGGTCGGTGGTGAGGGCTGACGTCGCCGCGTCGAGCACCGGGTAGAGCTTCACCGGGTTCAGCAGGACGTCATTGCTGCGCACCTTGTTGACGAGTGCCGCGAGGAACCGCTGCTGGCGGTCCATGCGGTCGGTGTCGCTGCCGCTGCCGAGGGACTTGCGGACCCGCACGTAACCGAGGGCCTGCTCGCCGTCGAGCGTCACCGTGCCGGCGGGCAGGCGCAGCTTCGCCGCCTTGTCGGAAATGGGCTGCTTCAGGCAGATCTGTACTCCGTCGACGGCGTCCACCATCTTCTTGAACCCGGTGAAGTCGACGACGACGTGGTGGTCGACGCGAACGCCGGTCAGCTGCTCCAGGGTTCGGATCGTGCAGGCCGAACCGCCCGTCTCGAAGGCGTAGTTGAACATCGCGAACGTCGGCTTCGTACGGGAGCCGTCCGGGCGGCGGCAGCCCGGGACGTCCACCATCAGGTCGCGGGGTATGGAGACGGCGGTCGCGCTGCGCCGGCCGGCCGAGAGGTGCAGCAGGATCGCGGTGTCCGAGCGCTCGGTCCCCGAATCCCGCCCGTAACGGCCGTTGCCGTCACCGGAGCGCGAGTCCGAGCCGATGACGAGGATGTTCTGCGCGCCCCGGACCAGCGAGGTCGGCCGCTCCTTCTCGTACCGGGCGAGCTCCGCCGCCGCGGCCTCGTCCGGGGTGATGTTCCCGTCCAGCTTCGCGTAGATGACCGACGCGGTCCCCACCGCCGCCACGACGACCGCGGTCACCCCCAGCGTGCCGACCCGCACCCAGCGCCGCCGACGCCGGCGCATCAGCCCGACGCCGGTCGCGGACACCCCGGCCCCGGGCCCGAAGACCCGACCCGTGCGCCCGGACGGCCTGCCCGCGGTGTCGATCACGACTGAGTCCACCCCTCATGGCGTACGCCCGTGACGTCCTGCTGCTCCTACGACCATGGCGCGGATGGGCGTGGGGCGGGGGGTGGGGGTGGGCTGAACGGGTGAGGGGGCGCGGGGTGAGGGGCGCGGGGGTGTGGGGGCGGCACGGGTGGGCGCGGCGGTGCCGTGCGGACGCCCGGCTGTGTGCTCGCCCCCCGTGCCTGCCCCGCGAGTCACCGGGCCGTCGTCGTGACCCGTTCGCTCTCGATGCGCTTGGCCAGCGACTCCTCGCTCAGCTGGTCGAGGTTCCGGCACAGCACCACGGAGCCCCCGCTGGCGAGCGCCGCGTACAGCCCGGCGCTCAGGCCCTCCCAGGTGTCGTACGGCAGCGCGGACAGGATGCGTGAGCCCGGTCCCGTCAGCCCCAGGCCGGGTGCGTCGCCGCGCGCCAGGTCCACGATCTCCGCCCCGGTGTACTCCGCCCCGGCGACGATCAGCGCCGGCGCCTCGGGGTCGACCGGCGCGTACGGCACGAACCGGTCGCCGTGGGTCGGCACGTCGACGGCGTAGTCGGCGTAACCGGCCGGCGGCGACGGAACGAACCGCCGCCCCAGCGGCGCCAGCGACAGCGCGTACCGGTCACCGCCGCACGCCAGCCCCGCCTCGAACCGTCCGGGCCCGGCGACGACATGGTCGGCCCGGGCCGGATCGCCCTCGACGTCCGCGATCACGCCGACCGACGAACACGCCAGCAGCCACACCGCCGTCTGCCAGTGCGCGGGCAGCAGCAGCGCGACCCGGTCGCCGGGCGCGGCGGACAGTTCGTCCTGGAGGAGATTGGAGGTCTTGGCCACCCAATTGGCGAAGGTGGCCACGGACAGTTCGACCCGCTCGCCGGTGGCATCGTCGTAGAAGGTCACCAGGGGACGCGCGGGGTCCGCGGCGAGCGCGGAACGCAGCAGGTCGGCAGGGGTGCGATCGGTGGCAGTCACCCGCGCAAGCGTACGCGGGCGCGCGGCCCGGCCCCCAGCGGCGGCACCACCGGTTCGGGGGAACGGCCCCCGACGGTGCGTCAATTCCCCGATGGACAGATTTGTATGGCTATGTCCAGGATCTGGGGCATGCGTGGATTCCTTGCTTCCTCCATCGGCGTCACCTGTGCGGCCGCCCTCGCCCTCCCGCTGACCCTGCCCGCGGCTCCGGCGGCCGCGAGACCGGGCGCGGTACCGGGAGTGGCCGGGGAGACGGGGGCGCCGGAACTCCCGGGCGGCACCGAGTCGCTGCCCCTCGTCCCGCTCGGCGCCGACCGCGCCTCCGGCACGGCCGTCCAGGGCCTGCCCCGGCGTGACGTACGGCGCTTCTCGATGGTCGGCGTCGTCTGGGACGACCCGGACACCGAACTGCACGGCAGGGTCCAGGTCCGCACCCGCGCGGTCGCCACCGGTGTCTGGTCCGGCTGGCAGGACGTGGAGACCCACGGCGGCGACCACGCGGCCGACCCCGGCTCGGAGGAGCGCGCCTCCGGCCGGGTCCGCGGCGCGACGGCCCCGCTGTGGGTGGGGGAGTCGAACGGCGTGGAGGTACGGGTACGCGTGACGGCCGCCGACACCCGGGCCGACACCGACGAGGCCCCGGCCACCGGCCGAGCCCCCGGCGGCACCCTCTCCGCCCGCACCGCCCTGCCCGCCGGCCTCCGCCTGGAACTGGTCGACCCGGGCACCGCCGAGGACACTCCCGCCCGCGGCACCCCCGCCGCCTCCGCCCAGCTCGGCACGCTCGCCCCCGGCACCCTCGCCGCCTCCGCCACCAACTCGCTCCTCGCCCCGCTCGGCGCCGCCGAGATCCCGGCGCTCGGCCGGGCGGCCACCGAGCGGGAGCTGCTGACGCTGGACGCCGGGGAGCTGACGGAGGAACAGCGCGCGAAGCCGAAGATCGGCCCGCGCCCGCGCATCGTCACCCGCCGCGGCTGGGGCGCGGACGAGAAGCTGCGCGAGAAGAAGTTCGTCTACACGAAGAAGGTGAAGGCGGCCTTCGTGCACCACTCCGCCACCGGCAACGGCTACAGCTGCTCCCAGGCGCCCTCCGTCATCCGCGGTATCTACCGCTACCACGTGAAGAGCATGGGCTGGCGGGACATCGGCTACAACTTCCTCGTCGACAAGTGCGGAAACATCTACGAGGGACGGGCCGGGGGCGTGGCGAAGCCCGTCATGGGCGCGCACACCCTCGGGTTCAACACCGACAGCATGGGGATCGCCGTGCTCGGCACGTTCGATTCCGCCAAGCCGTCCAAGGCGACGGTGAAGGCGCTGGGCCGGCTGACGGCATGGAAGCTGGGCCTGTACGGGGGCAATCCGCGCGGCAAGACATATCTGAAGTCCGGCGGTGGCAATCTCTACCGAAAAGGTAAGAACGTACGACTGAATGCAATCTCCGGGCACCGGGACGGTTTCGCCACACAGTGCCCAGGACGGCAGCTCTACGGCAAGCTCGGCTCGGTCCGCGGATACGCCGCGTACTACCAGGGCCGCGACTGACGCGGGCGGCACGGGGGCGGGGGGAACTTGGGGACGCTTCCGCGACGTCGTACGCCGTCGAAGATGCCGGACAACGGTCTGCATACACTGGCCGGCCGAAAGACAGTTCGGCCGGTCCCGGCAGGAAGCAGAGACGACAGGTGACAGAAGCGATCCTCCTGGTCGGCGGCAAGGGCACCCGGCTGCGCCCGCTCACGGTGCACACGCCCAAGCCGATGGTCAGGGCGGCGGGGGTGCCGTTCCTCACGCACCAGCTGGCGCGGGCGAGGGCGGCGGGGGTCGAGCACATCGTGCTCGCCACGTCCTATCTGGCGGAGGTCTTCGAGCCGTACTTCGGTGACGGCTCGTCGCTCGGACTGCACATCGAGTACGTCACGGAGGAGGAGCCGCTCGGCACGGGCGGCGCGATCCGCAACGTGGCGTCGCGGCTGCACTCGGGGCCGGACGAACCGGTCCTGATCTTCAACGGCGACATCCTGACGGGCCTGGACATCCGGGCCCTGGTCCGCACCCACGAGACCACCGGCGCGGACGTGTCCCTGCATCTGACGAAGGTGACGGACCCGAGGGCGTACGGACTGGTCCCGACGGACGGCACCGGGCGGGTCACCGCGTTCCTGGAGAAGCCGCAGACCCCGGAGGAGATCGTCACCGACCAGATCAACGCGGGGGCGTACGTCTTCCGCCGCTCGGTGATCGACACCATCCCGGCGGGCCGGCCGGTGTCGGTGGAGCGCGAGACGTTCCCCGACCTGCTGGCGGCGGGCGCGCATCTGCAGGGCATGGTCGACTCCACCTACTGGCTTGACCTCGGCACTCCGGCCGCGTTCGTCCGCGGTTCGGCGGACCTGGTCCTCGGCCGCGCGCCGTCCCCGGCGGTGCCGGGCCGCTGCGGCGACCGGCTGGTGCTGCCCACGGCGACGGTCGCGCCGGACGCGAAGCTGGCGGGCGGGACGGTGGTCGGCGAGGGCGCGTTCGTGGCGGAGGGGGCGCGGGTCTTCGGCAGCACCATCCTGCCCGGCGCGGTCATCGAGCCCGGCGCGGTGATCACGGACTCCCTCGTCGGCACCCGCGCCCGCGTCGGCGAACGCACCGTCCTGACCGGCACGGTCATCGGCGACGGCGCGGTCGTCGGCCCCGACAACGAACTCCGCGACGGCATGCGCATCTGGTGCGACGCCCGCATCCCCGCGGGCGCGGTCCGCTTCTCGTCGGACCAGTAGCCGGACCTGTGGTCGGACCGGTCGTCGCACCGACAGCCGGACCGGTAGCCGCACCGGCAGAGAGAAGGACAGGCCGGGGGTCGGCCCGGGGGACGGGCCGGGGGCGGGGCTTCTCGTGCGCCCCCGCCCTTCCCTACAACCGCCCGATGTCCCACACCGGCATCTTCGGAACCCTCCGCGCCGGCGTCCGCCCGCTCAGCAGGATCAGCCGGGCGGCCCGGTGCCGCTGCCCGGCGTACGGCTCCAGCAGCCGCAGCATGATCTCGTCGTCCGCGTCCCGGTCGCCGGCCAGCGCCCACCCGACGATGCCGGGCAGATGCACATCGCCGACGGTCACCTCGTCCGCCGCCCCATGACTGCGCTGCACGGTCTCCGCGGACGTCCACGGCCCGATGCCCGGCACGAGCTCCAGCCGGGCCCGCGCCGCGACCGGGTCCATCCGCACCGCCTGCTCCAGCCGAGCGGCGACCCGTACGGCCCGCAGGATCGTCGAGGCCCGCTTGTCGTCGACCCCGGCCCGATGCCATTCCCACGAGGGGATCAGCGCCCAGGTCCGCGGCTCCGGCACCACACACATGCCGCCGGGCACCGGCCCCGGCGCCGGCTCGCCGAACTTCCGCACGAGCAGCCGCCACGCCCGGTACGCCTCGTCGGTCGTGACCTTCTGCTCCAGGATCGACGGAATCAGCGACTCCATCACCAGCCCGGTCCGCGTCAGCCGCAGTCCCGGCCGCCGATGCCGCGTCATCGCCACCAGCCGGTGCCGGGGGGTGAAGGCCGACGGATCGTCCGCCGCCCCCAGCAGCTCCGGCAGCCGGTCGAGCAGCCACTCCGCCCCCGGACCCCACGCCTCCCCGCACACCTCGGCGCCGCGCGCGGCGACCCGCAGCGTTCCCGGTCCGGCCGGTGTCCGGCTGGTCCGCCACACGGAACCGTCCGGCGCGGCCCGGAACGTGGGGTCGCCGGGGCCGCGCCGGAGCGGCCCGAGCACCAGCCCGAGGTCCAGCGGCCCCTCGGGCACGTGGATCCGCACCCGTCCCGGCCCCGCCGCCGGCCGCGGCACCCCGCCGGACACGGGTACCTGCCCGCCGCGCACGGTCGTACGCGTGGGCCGGGGGGCGAAACGTCCTGCCACGGGTGAGGTCCTAGGGGAGAGCGGGAGAGCGGAGAAGAAGGGGCTCTACGAGAGTACGGTCATCGCACCTCGATGAACGCCCCCGCGTCCCGATCCGCCCGCGGTCCCGGCTCCTCCGCGGGATGCCCGACGGCCACCGCGCCCATCGGATCCCAGTCCCGCGGCAGCTCCAGCACCTCCCGCACGACGTCCCGGCAGAACATCGTCGAGGACACCCACGCCGACCCGAGCCGCTCCCCGGCCAGCGCGACCAGGAAGTTCTGCACCCCGGCCCCGGCGGCGACCACGAACATCTCCCGCTCGGCGCCGTCGCGCCGCGCGTCCCCGTACGTGTGCGAGCCGTCCATGACCAGGCACGGCACGACCAGGTACGGCGCGTTGCGCAGCACGTCGCCGCGCCGCACCCGCTTGGCGATCGACTCCTCGCTCCTGCCGTCCCGGCGCAGGTCCGCGATCCATGCCTCGCGCATCGCGTCGAGGAGCCGGGTGCGCGAGGCCTGCGACTCCAGCAGCACGAACCGCCACGGTGTGGTGTGGTGCGGCGCCGGTGCCGTCACGGCCGCGGCCACCGCGCGACGCACCGCGCCCGGGTCGACGGGCTGGTCGCCGAAGGCCCGGACGGTACGGCGCTGGGTGACCGCCTCCCGCACCGCCTCCGAGGTGCCCAGCCGGAACATGTCGTCCCGCGCGCCGCGCACCAGCGCCCTGGCGCCCTGCTCGCCGTGTTCGTCCGCTCCGCCCCGGCCGTCCCGCCCGGCCACCACGTGCGCCAGCCCGCGCACCACGGCTACGGGCAGCCCGGCGGCCTTGCCCTTGACCAGGTCGCCGGCGGCGGCGAGCTCGTCGGCGGTGGCGACCACGGTGGCGCTGAGCGGATTGCCGTACGCGTCGGTGCCGCCGCGCAGATCGTCCAGGACGCGCACACCGGCGGCGCCGATCGCGACATCGGTGAGCCCGGAGCGCCAGGGGCGGCCGAAGGTGTCGGTGACGACGACGCCGACCTCGACGCCGAGGGCGTCGCGCAGCCCGTCGCGGATCGCCCGCGCGGAGGCGTCCGGGTCCTCGGGCAGCAGCAGGACCGTCCCGGCCGGGGTGTTGGAGGCGTCGACCCCGGCGGCGGCCATCACCAGGCCCTGCCGGTTCTCGACGATGCGCAGGGTGCCGCGCCGGGCCACCACCCGGACCGTCTCGGCGTCGATCGCGGACTCCCGGTCCGCCGCCTCGACGATCCGGCCCTCCGCCTTGGACACGATCTTGGACGTGACCAGCACGACGTCCCCGTCGGCCAGCCCCGGTTCGGCCGCCGCGATCAGCTTGGCCACGTCGTCCCCGGCCGCGACCTCGGGGATGCCGGGCACCGCCCAGACGCGGTAGGCGGGGGCGCCGTCCGCGGCCGGGCCGGACGCGCCGGGCTGCTCGCCGCTCACGCCCCCCGCACCTCCTCGGCCAGCGCCAGCGCCTCGCGGGCCATCCGGGCGGTCGCGTCGAGGTCGGTCATCATCAACGGGACGGCCCGGCAGCGGATGCCGGCCGCCTCCACGCGCGCGACGGAGTCCGCGTCGACGGTGTCGACCAGCCAGCCGTCGAGCAGCCCCGAGCCGTAGTGCTCGGCCACCGCGGCGGCGGTGGTCTCCACGCCGACCGCGGCGAGCACCTTGTCGGCCATCCCGCGCACCGGCGCGTCCCCGACGATCGGGGACAGGCCCACCACCGGCACCCCTGCCTCGGCGATCGCCTCGCGGATGCCGGGCACGGCGAGGATCGTGCCGACGGAGACGACGGGGTTGGAGGGCGGGAAGAGGACGACGTCGGCCTCGGCGATCGCCTCCAGGACGCCGGGTGCCGGCTTCGCCTGCTCCGCGCCGACGGGCACGATCGCCTCGGCGGGGACGGAGGCCCGCAGCCGCACCCAGTACTCCTGGAAGTGGATCGCCTTGCGCTCGCCGTCGACATCGACCGCGACATGGGTCTCGACGCGGTCGTCGGTCATGGGGATGAGGCGCACGCCGGGCTTCCAGCGGTCGCACAGTGCCTCGGTCACCGCGCTGAGCGGGAACCCGGCGCCCATCATCTGTGTCCGCACGATGTGCGTGGCGAAGTCCCGGTCGCCGAGGCCGAACCACTCCGGTCCGACGCCGTACGCCGCCAGCTCCTCCTTCAGATGGAAGGTCTCGTCGGCTCGCCCCCAGCCCTGCTCCTCGTTGATACCGCCGCCGAGCGTGTACATCACCGTGTCGAGGTCCGGGCAGACCTTCAGCCCGAAGAGGTGGATGTCGTCCCCGGTGTTGCCGATGACGGTGATCTCCGCGTCGGGCGCGGTCTGCTTCAGACCGCGCAGGAACCGGGCACCGCCGATGCCGCCTGCCAGAACCACAATGCGCATGGGCCAAGTCTGGCAGGCGGGTGTGACAGCGTGTCGGGCGGTCGGGCGAGCCGGTGGGACCGGCGCCGGGTCAGACCACCGGCGCGGCCGCCGCGCAGCGGGCGGAGTCGTGCATCGGCATCTCGGTCAGGCCCGGGTGGTAGATGTGCAGGCTGACGGCGGGCTCCAGGGTGTCGTTGACGACCTCGTGCGCGTAGCCCGGCGCGAAGACCCGCTCCTCGCCGGCCGACAGCCCGCGCGTGCCCCGCGCGGTGCGCTCGGTCAGCGTGCCCTCCAGGACGGTCAGCACTCCGGAGGAGGGGCCGTGGTCGTGCAGTCCGCTGCCCTGACCGGGCACCCAGGACAGCAGCCAGACCTCGTAGCCGGGTCCCGTGCGCAGCCGGTGGTACCAGCGGGAGGTGGCGTCGTAGCGCACCAGGTGCTCCCACTGGGAGCGGTCGGCGGCGATGGAGCGGGCCAGGCCGACGAACTCGGCGACGGTGGCCGGATGCTCGCGCGGGGCCTGGAGCAGGTGCGGTACTTCGAGGATGTCGCCGGCGATCTGCAGGTCGCTGTCGCTGTTCATGGGGTGCGGTGGTTCCTCGCGGGAGAGCGGAGAGTGGGGGGCTGGGTGTCGCGTACCGTCCGCCCGGGTCGCGAGCGGGAGGGTCTGCCCAGGTACGGGCGCGGGATACGGCAGCCGAGTCCCGGTGGACTCAGGGGCAGCTGGAGCGCGATGGGCTCAACAGCTGGGACAGCAACAGCTACAGCGAGCGCGGGCAGCACCGTGGGACCCGGCGGTGCGGGTCGAGGTGGATGCCAAGTTCGCGAGCATGCCCACAAGCACAGCGGTTCACACCTGCACTGTCAACTCGACGCCCGATATGTGGGACATGTTTCACCTCATCCGGGCGATCTGTCAGGTGAAAGGTTTGTTCACCCGCCGGCCGGGACACATGGCGCACATCCGGGGGCACAAGCCTCGTGGCGATCCCGTGATCCGACTGTGATCCGGTTCGCTTCGGAGCGCGTGCCGGAACGAGATCGAACCTACGGGCGTCCTTCTCCGTACAGGTGTGTGCGAAGTCGGGGACCCGCGTGGGCCCTCTCCGGCTGTCAAGGTTTATGGCGATTTGAACACTTTCCGCATGGCCTTGGTTCCGCAGAGTGAATAAGGGGCCCAATAGCAGATCTCGGCTTGACTCGCCCGGAGCAGCACACTTGTAATTTCACTCGTGTCGTTCAGCCGAAATCGGTAACGGCTACATCACGGGGACGCGGAAAGAACAGACGAGGGGCGCACATGACCGAGCTGGTGCAGCAACTGCTGGTCGACGACGCGGACGAGGAACTCGGCTGGCAGGAGCGCGCGCTGTGCGCCCAGACCGACCCCGAGTCCTTCTTTCCCGAGAAGGGCGGCTCCACCAGAGAGGCCAAGAAGGTCTGCCTGGCCTGCGAGGTCCGCTCCGAATGCCTCGAGTACGCCCTCGCCAACGACGAACGCTTCGGCATCTGGGGCGGCCTGTCCGAGCGCGAGCGCCGCAGACTGAAGAAGGCGGCCGTCTGACCGCACGTCCCCCGTGCACAAGCGGACAGAGGGTGCGAACGGCCCGTCGCGGGTGGGTTGTCCACAGGCGGCGGGCCGTCGTCATGCCCAGCCGATAGTGTGGTCGCTCGTCCGAGACGCCCCGCTGCCCCCTCAGGGCACAGGCGTCCACCGCAGTCCACCGAACCGGGGCCCGTACCTCGATGTCCGTGCACAGCCACACGGCAGTCGGCCAAGACGCCACTGCCACCGCAGCGTTTGACCCGACCCGCGCGCCCGAGTTCCCGCGTCACGTGGTGACGGCGGTCCTCGTCGCGCACGACGGCGCCCGCTGGCTGCCCGACGCGCTCACCGGGCTGCTCGGCCAGGAGCGCCCGGTGCAGTTCGTCATGGCCGCCGACACCGGCAGCGCCGACGACTCCGCCCAGCTGGTCACCGACGCCCTCGGTGCCGACCGCGTGCTGCACCTGGCCCGGCGCACCGGCTTCGGCCAGGCCGTCGAGGAGGCCCACCGCACGGCCCCGTACCTCACCCCCGAGGAACTGCCGTACCTCAAGCGGCCCAGCGGCTGGGACCCCGTCACCCGCAGCTGGCGCGACGACGCCTACGACATGCCCGAGCTGCCGCACGGCGAACCCGTCCAGTGGCTGTGGCTGCTGCACGATGACTGCGCCCCCGAACCGGACGCCCTGGCCCAGCTGCTGCGGGTCGTGGACAACGAACTGGAGCTGGGCCGCGACGACGTGGCCGTCGTCGGCCCCAAGCTGCGCGGCTGGTACGACAAGCGGCAGCTGCTGGAGGTCGGCGTCTCCATCGCCAACTCCGGCCGCCGCTGGACCGGCCTGGACCGCCGCGAACAGGACCAGGGCCAGCACGACCACGTCCGGTCCGTGCTGTCCGTGTCCACCGCCGGCATGCTGGTCCGGCGCGACGTCTTCGAACAGCTCGGCGGCTTCGACCGCCGGCTGCCCCTGATGCGCGACGACGTCGACCTGTGCTGGCGCGCCCACGCCGCCGGCCACCGCGTCCTCGTCGCCCCCGAGGCGGTCGTACGACACGCCGAGGCCGCCTCCCGCGAGCGCCGCACCGTCGACTGCGCCGGCCGCACCACCGCCTCCCCGCACAAGGTCGACAAGGCCGGCGCCGTCTACACCCTGCTCGTCAACACCCGCACGGCCGCGCTGCCCTGGGTGCTGCTGCGGCTGGTCCTCGGCACCCTCCTGCGGACCCTCGCCTACCTCGTCGGCAAGGTGCCCGGCCAGGCCGTCGACGAGATCCGCGGTCTGCTGAGCGTGCTGCTGCGGCCCGAGCGGATCGTCGCGGGCCGCCGCCGGCGCGGCAAGCCGCAGGCCGACAAGGCCGAACTGCGCGCCCTGTTCCCGCCGCCCGGCGCGACCGTGCGGGCCACCGTCGAACAGGTCGCCGGCAACGTCGGCGGCCGCTCCGACTCCGAGACCGCCTCCGGCGCGGGCCGGCACGGCGGCGCCATCGAGTCCGGGCCCGGCGGCGACGACGCCGACTTCATGGAGATCGAGCAGTTCGCCCGCCTCAAGCGCATCGCCCGCAACCCCGCGCCGATGCTCTTCCTGGTGCTGCTGCTCGTCTCGCTGGCCGCCTGCCGCCAGCTCCTCGGCGGCGGCGCCCTCGCGGGCGGCGCGCTACTGCCCGCCCCGGCCGACTCCGGCGAGCTGTGGTCCCGGTACCTGGACGCCTGGCATCCGGTCGGCGCCGGCGGCACCCCCTCCGCACCGCCCTACCTCGCCTTCGTCGCGATGCTGGCGTCCGTGCTGTTCGGCTCCACCGGACTCGCCGTCACCGTCCTGCTCGTCTGCTCGGTGCCGCTGGCCGGGCTCACCGCCTACTTCGCCTCCCGGCCGCTCGTCGAGTCCCGGCTGCTGCGCGCCTGGGCGGCCGTCGCCTACGCCTTCCTGCCCGCCACCGCGGGCGCCCTCGCCGGCGGCCGCATCGGCACCGCCGTCCTCGCCGTGCTGCTGCCGCTGCTCGCCCGCGCGGGCATCGCCGCCGCCGGCCTCACGGCCGGCTCCGGCGCCCGCGGCAGCTGGCGCGCCACCTGGGCGTACGCGCTGCTGCTGACGATCACCACCGCGTTCACACCGATCGTGTGGCCGGTGGCCCTGGTCCTCGGCATCGGCCTGCTGGCCGTCCGCCGCGGCGACATCACCGCCTACGGCCCGCGCTTCCTGGCCCAGCTCGGCACCCCCCTGCTGGTCCTCGCCCCCTGGTCGCTGTCCCTGCTGCCGTTCGGCTTCTTCCAGGAGGCCGGCCTGGAGTACGGCGCCTCCTCCGCCACCGCGCTCGACCTGCTCGGCGCCAGCCCCGGTGGGCCCGGCACGGTCAGCGGACTGATGCTGATCGGCATCGTGCTCGCCGCCCTCGCCGCCCTGCTGCGCTCCGAACGCCAGGCCGGCATCTGGACGGCCTGGACGGTCGCGCTGGTCGGCCTGGTCTTCGCGGTGCTGTCCAACGGCTCCGCCTGGGCCGGCCCCGCCACCCTCGTCTACGGCCTCGCCCTCCTCGCCGCCGCCGTCCTCGGCGCCGACGGAGCCCGCGCCCGCGTCGCCGAGCAGAGCTTCGGCTGGCGCCAGCCCGTCGCCGCGCTGATCGCCTTCGCCTCCGCCGCGGGCCCGCTGCTCGTCGCCGCCGGCTGGATGATCGGCGGCGCCGACGGGCCGCTGGAGCGCCGCGACCCGGTGCAGGTGCCCGCCTTCGTCGCCGAGGAGAGCGGCACCCGCGACCAGGCCCGCACCCTCGTCCTCGACAGCGACTCCACCGCCCATGTCGGCTACACCCTGGTCCGCGGCTCCGGCGCCCGCCTCGGCGACGCCGAACTGGCCGCCGCGCAGGGACAGAACGACCGGCTCGGCAAGGTCGTCGCCAACCTCGTCGCCGGCTCCGGCGCCGACCAGGCCGACCAGCTCGGCGCCTTCGCCGTGCGGTACGTGCTGGTCCTCAAGGGCGCGCCCCGCGAGGTCAGCCGGGTCCTGGACACCACACCCGGCCTGATGCGGCTCAGCCAGCGGGACGGCAGCGCGCTGTGGCGCGTCGACCGCGAGGTCTCCCGCGCGGCGATCGTCGCGGCCTCCGGCTCCGGCGACCCGCGGCCCGTCGCGGCCGGACCGGTCGAGATCCACACCGAGGTGCCGCAGGGCACCGAGGGCCGCGTGCTGCGCCTCGCCGACGCCGCCGACGAGGGCTGGACCGCCACCCTCGACGGCAAGCCGCTCACCCGCACCACGGTCGACGGCTGGGCCCAGGGCTTCGAACTGCCCTCCTCCGGCGGCCGCCTGGACGTCACCTACGACGACCCGGTCACCCACACCGCGTGGCTGTGGGCCCAGGGCGCCCTCGCCGTCGTCCTCGTCGTCCTCGCCCTGCCCGGCCGCCGCCGCGACATCGACGACGACCTGCCCGAGGAAGCCCCCGTCCCGGCGCAGGCCACCGAGGGCGAGGGCCGCCGGGCGCGCCGGCTGCGTGCCCAGGCCGAGGCGGAGGCCGAGGCCGCCGGCACCGGAACCGTCCCGGCGCCGCCGGAGGACACCCCGGTGCCGGTACCGCAGCAGCAGTCCTACGGCGACTGGGAGCCGGCGACCCCCGCGGCCGCCGAGTACGAGTCCTACGGCGCCGACCAGTACCAGGGCGCCGGCCATCAGTACGGCGGCGAGTACGGGCAGGGCTACCAGGCGGACCCGTACCAGGGCGGCCAGTACGACCCGTACGCCTACGGCGGCCCGGCGGCCCAGCCGGGGACGTACGAGCAGACGTACGACCAGACGACGTACCAGGCGGGCTACGAGGCGCCGTACGACCCGGCGCAGCAGCAGCCGCACGGCAGTGAGCGTTCCGACGGGAGCCAGCAGTGAACCGCACGACCCTGTCCCTGATCGCCGGGGCGACCGCGCTCGCCGCCGTCACCGGGATCGCCTCGCTCACCGCCCCCGACGCGTCCGGCGCCGACCCCGCGAAGACCGCCGCTCAACTGCCCGTCGAGCGCACCAGCCTGGCGTGCCCGGCGCCCAGCTCCTCCGACCTTGCCGAGACGTCGTACGCCTCCTTCACACCCGTCACCCAGGGCACGGGCAGCGACGGGAAGGCCGAACTGCGCGCCGCGCTGCGCGAGTCGACGGAGGACGGCAAGAGCGGCTCGGACCAGGCGGACGAGGACACGGCGACCGAGGACAAGGCGACCGAGGACGAGGCGACGGAGGACGCGGCAGGAGAGGACAAGGCCGCCGAGGACAAGGCGGTCGCGGCCGGGAAGGCCGTCCTCAAGCCCGCCGAGCCCGGCAGACCGGCCGCGGGAGAAGCCTCCGGCGCCGAGTCGCCCGCGCTGATCGGCACCGCCGAGGGCCGGTACGCGCCGGGCTGGACCATGCAGCAGACCACCGAGGTCACCGCCGGGACCGGCCGAGGCCTCCAGGGTGTCAACTGCGCCACCCCGGACACCGAGTTCTGGTTCCCGGGCGCCGGCACGGGGGAGGGGCGCACGGACTATCTGCACCTGACCAACCCCGACGACTCCGCCGCCGTCGTCGACATAGAGCTGTACGGCAAGGAGGGCCTGCTGGAGTCCACGGCGGGCGAGGGCATGACCGTCGCCCCGCACTCCACCGACCCGATCCTGCTGTCCACGCTGACCGCCGAGAAGCAGACCAACCTCACCGTGCACGTCACCGTGCGCAGCGGACGGGTCGGAGCGGCCGTGCAGGCCCTCGACGCCGAACTCGGCGGCGACTGGCTCACGGCGTCCACGGACCCGGCCGGGAGCCTGGTGCTGCCGGGCATCCCCAAGGACGCCACCGCCGTGCGGCTGGTGGTGTTCTCACCCGGCGACGCGGACGCCGACCTGAAGGTGCGGCTCGCCTCCCCGACCGGCCTGATCACCCCGGCCGGCAGCGAGACCCTGCACGTCAAGGCAGGCATGACGACCGCGGTCGACCTCGGCGAGATCACCCGCGGCGAGGCCGGCTCCCTGGTGCTCACGCCCACCGGCCAGGAGGTGCCGGTGGTGGCGGCCGTGCGCGTGCTGCGCGGCAAGGGCGCCGCACAGGAGACGGCGTTCATCCCGGCGACCGGCGCGGTCGGCACACGCGCGAGCGCGGTGGGCAACGGCGCGAAGGGGACGACGCTGTCCCTGACCGCGCCCGGCGAGACCGCGAAGGTCAAGGTCACCGCGTCGGCGGGAAGCGAGGGCGGCACGGCCGCCACCCAGACGTACACGATCAAGTCCGGTACGACACAGGACGTCGAGGTACCGGTGCCGAGCGGCCTGAAGGGCAGCTACGCCCTGACGGTGGAACCCGTCTCCGGCGGCCCGGTGTACGCCGCCCGCACCCTCTCGGTGAACCAGGACGGCGTCCCGGCGTTCACCGTCCAGACGCTCCCGGACGACCGGGGCACGGTGGCGGTGCCGGAGGCGGAGCAGGACCTGTCGGTGCTGCAGAAGTAGCGCAGCGGCGCTGCAGAAGTAGCGCACGGCGGGCCGAAGCCGGGGGCTAAAGGCTGAGGGCTGAGGGCTGAGGGTCGGGGCGAGGGGCCCGCGGCGCTCAGTCCTCGCCGTACCGCGGATCCACGGTCTCCGGCGTGAGCCCCAGCAGCTCGGCGACCTGCTCCACGACGATCTCGTGCACCAGCGCCGCCCGCTCGTCCCGCCCCTTGGTGCGGATCTCGACCGGCCGCCGGTAGACGACGACCCGCGCGGGCCGACCCTCCCGCGCCGGGACCGTCCCGCCGAGCGGCACCGCCTCGTCGTTCCAGACCAGCCCCGGACCGTCCAGCCGCGGCACCTCGAGGACCAGGAAATCGATGTCGGCGAGCTGCGGCCACCGTCGTTCCAGGCGCTCCACGGAGTCCTGCACCAGGTCCGCGAAGACATCGGCACGGCTCGCGGCGAGCGGAACCTGCGGCGGCGCGATCGGGCCGCGCATGCCCCGGCCGTGCCGGTCACGACGGCGGGGCCCGGGGCCGGCGGCTCGGGGCGGTACTCGGTTGTCCATCACTGGTGAAGGGTAGTCCTCAGGGGTGCCCTGTCGCCGGATGACCATTCCGGCCAAGGTTGGGCTCGATTCCGTATCTCTCCGAGACCGACGATCACGAGACAAATGACGGCGTTTGTACCGACTGGTGACCGGGTCCGTCGCCGTCCGAGCGTCCGAGTGTGAAGGTCCCCGCAGGTCAGCGGGGTGTGCCGGAAGCGCCGTGTGGGGCGTTTCACAACACGACACGGTGGGGTGACCTGGTGCAGAGTCGTCGCGGCCCGCTCAAGAGTGCGGTACCGTCCAACGTCGTGAGCCCTGTACGTCGCTGTTCGCGCACCGCCTGCGGCCGACCCGCCGTCGCGACGCTGACGTACGTCTACGCCGACTCGACCGCGGTCCTCGGCCCGCTCGCCACCTACGCCGAACCCCACTGCTACGACCTGTGCGCCGAGCACTCCGAGCGCCTGACCGCCCCGCGCGGCTGGGAAGTCGTCCGGCTGCTCGACGGCTCGGCTCCGGCCCGCCCGAGCGGCGACGACCTGGAAGCCCTCGCCAACGCGGTGCGCGAGGCCGCCCGCCCGCAGGAGCGCGCGGCGCAGGCCGGCGGCGGCCGGGCGGCGGACCCGATGGAGGTCGCGCGCCGCGGCCATCTGCGGGTCCTGCGATCGCCCGACAACTGAACCGCCCGCTCGCCTCGCCGCCCGCCAACTGAGCCGGTCCGCGCGGCTCTTCACATCCTCCGCCGACCCGAGCGGCCTTGCTGCGGACCCTGGCGGACCGTCAGACACCCTTCCTGGCTTTCCGTACCCCTTTCACCGCCGCCCGGTTCGCCCTCCCGGACCCCGCTGGTGCCCGCTCGTCGGACCGCACAGCGGAAAGTGAGGGTAGACGGGTAGTTTGTGGTGACCTACAGGACTTCCAGGAGGGTTGGCCGTGGCTGCTGATCTGTCACAGCTCGTGAAGGCGTACGACGTCCGCGGGGTGGTCCCGGACCAGTGGGACGAGTCACTGGCCGAGCTCTTCGGAGCAGCCTTCGTGCGGGTGACGGGCGCGAGCGCGATCGTGATCGGACATGACATGCGTCCCTCGTCGCCCGGCCTGTCCCGCGCCTTCGCGCGCGGCGCCGCGGCCCAGGGCGTCGACGTCACCGAGATCGGCCTGTGCTCCACCGACCAGCTGTACTACGCCTCGGGCGCACTGAATCTGCCCGGCGCGATGTTCACGGCCTCGCACAACCCGGCCCAGTACAACGGCATCAAGATGTGCCGCGCGGGCGCGGCCCCGGTCGGCCAGGACACCGGCCTCGCCGACATCCGCGAACTCGTCGAGCGCTGGAGCGAGTCGGGCGCCCCCGAGCCGGCCGCCACCACGGGCGCCATCTCCCAGCGCGAGACCCTCGACGACTACGCGGCCCACCTCCGCTCCCTCGTCGACCTGACCTCCATCCGCCCGCTCAAGGTCGTCGTCGACGCGGGCAACGGCATGGGCGGCCACACGGTCCCGACGGTCTTCTCCGGCCTGCCCCTCAGCCTCGTACCGATGTACTTCGAGCTGGACGGCACCTTCCCGAACCACGAGGCCAACCCGCTGGACCCGGCCAACATCGTCGACCTCCAGCAGCGGGTCCGCGAGGAGGGCGCCGACCTCGGCATCGCCTTCGACGGCGACGCCGACCGCTGCTTCGTGGTCGACGAGAACGGCGACCCGGTCTCGCCGTCCGCGATCACCGCCCTGGTCGCCTCCCGCGAGCTCGCCAGGAACGGCGGCACGGGCACGGTCATCCACAACCTGATCACCTCCTGGTCGGTCCCGGAGGTCGTCAGGGAGAACGGCGGCACCCCGGTCCGCACCCGCGTCGGCCACTCCTTCATCAAGGCCGAGATGGCGAGGACCGGCGCGATCTTCGGCGGCGAGCACTCCGCGCACTACTACTTCCGCGACTTCTGGAACGCCGACACCGGCATGCTGGCCGCGCTGCACGTCCTGGCGGCCCTCGGCGGCCAGGAGGGCCCGCTGTCCGGCCTGGTCGCCCAGTACGACCGCTACGCCGGCTCGGGCGAGATCAACTCCACCGTCGACGACCAGGCGGGCCGCCTCGCCGCGCTGAAGACGGCGTACGAGTCCCAGGAGGGCGTCACCCTCGACGAGCTCGACGGCCTCACCGTCACCGCCGAGGACTGGTGGTTCAACGTCCGCCCCTCCAACACTGAACCGCTGCTCCGCCTGAACGCGGAGGCCCGGGACGAGGCCACCATGGCCAAGATCCGCGACGAGGCGCTGTCGATCATCCGCGGCTGAGCCGTGGCCCGGCCCGTCGCCCGGCGAGGCGACGGGCCGGCCGGGACGGGCGCGCGGAGGACTCCTCGGACGCGGCTGAACCCGCGCGGTCAGCCCCGCCCCCGCCCCGGCCGCCCCGCCCGTCCGCATCGTCCCGCTCGGCCCGCCCCGCCCGCACCGTCCCGCCGTGTCCGGTGGCGCCTGGTGCCCAACCCCGCCACACCACCCCCCACGGCGGTACGCTGACCAGGCACATCCGCACACGCGCCATACCGGCCGCACCGCCGGGTACCAGGCCTTCACCCCGCGAAGCACCCACCCCGAAGGGAACCCCCATGCCGCTCGAAGCCGGCCTCCTGGAGATCCTCGCCTGCCCGGCCTGCCACGCTCCCCTCAAGGAGCAGGACACCGAGCTGATCTGCACCGGCCAGGACTGCGGCCTGGCGTACCCCGTCCGCGACGGCATCCCCGTCCTCCTCGTCGACGAGGCCCGCCGCCCGGCGTGACACCCGGGCGCCCGCCCCGGCGCCCCCTCGGCGACCCGGCCCCCGGCCGGCGCCGCGCACAACAGCAGAGCAACCGCATACAGGCGACCCGCACAACCACCCGGCGTTCGGAGGCTGCCCGCCCATGCTCGACGAATCGCTGCTCGACAATCCCGAGGCACTGGCCGAGGCCGACCACCGCGGCCTGCTGCGCGGCGCCGCCGAGGCGGGCGCCCGCGTCCGCACCGCGGTCCGGCACGCCGCGGAGGCCGGCATCGGCGAACTGAAGCCCGACGGACGCCCCCGAGCGGTCCTCATCGCGGGCCCGGGCGCCGCCGCCACCCACACCGCCGATCTCCTCGGCACGCTCGCCGGACCCGGCAGCCCGGTGACCCGGCTCGCCCCGACCGGCGTGGCCCCGGCGGCCGGCGCACTGCGCTGGGAGCTGCCCGGCTGGGCCGGCTCGGTCGACCTGCTGCTGATCGCCACCCCGGACGGCACCGAACCCGGCCTCTCGCTGCTCGCCGAGCAGGCCTACCGCCGCGGCTGCACGGTCGCCGCCGTGGCCCCGGCCGGCACCCCGATCGCCGACGCCGTCGCCGGCGCCCACGGCCTCTTCGTACCGATGGCCACCACCCACTACGAGGAGGACGAGCCCCTCGCCGCCTCCGCCCCCGGCGTCCTGTGGGCCCTGCTGACGCCACTCATCGCGCTCCTGGACCGCGTCGGCCTGCTCGGCGCCCCGGCCGACTCCCTGGAGAAGGTCGCCGACCGCCTCGACCTCGTCGCGGAGCGCTGCGGCCCGGCCATCGCCGCGTACAGCAACCCCGCCAAGACCCTCGCCGCCGAGCTGGCCGACGCCCTCCCGGTGATCTGGACCGAGGGCACCTCCGCCGGTCCGGCCGGCCGCCGCTTCGCCGCCGCGCTCGCCGAGCTGTCCGGCCGCCCCGCGCTCGTCGCCGAACTGCCGGAGGCGCTCGCCGCGCACAGCGCCCTCCTCGCCGGCCCGCTGGCCGCCAGCGCCGACCCCGACGACTTCTTCCGCGACCGCGTGGAGGAGCCGCCCGCGCTGCACGCGCGCGTGGTCCTGCTCCGGGACCGCCCGATCGGCGGCCTCACCGCCGCCCCCGCCGCCCGTGACCTGGCCCTGAGCCACGACACGCCGATCAGCGAGCTGGAGCCGGAGGCCGGCGGCGAAGTGGAGTCCCTGGCGGAACTGATCGCCATCACGGATTTCGCCGCCGTTTACCTGGCGCTCGCCTCGAGGGCCTGACCTTGCCCAGGAGAACGCGACGGGCGTAGGCACCGCCGCCGCACGCACAGAACCCGGCAGAAGGAACCACAGCCCGATGGATCCCCTCGACAACACCGTCCGCCCCTACGCCTGGGGCTCGACCACCGCGATCCCACAGCTGCTCGGCGTCGAACCGACCGGTGAACCCCAGGCGGAGATGTGGATGGGCGCCCACCCCGGCGCCCCCTCGCGCACCCCGCGCGGCACGCTGGTCGAGGTCGTCGCCGCCGACCCGGAGCGGGAGCTGGGACGGCCCGCCGTCGACAAGTTCGGCCCCCGGCTGCCCTTCCTGCTCAAGCTCCTCGCCGCCGGCGCGCCCCTCTCCCTCCAGGTGCACCCCGACCTCGCCCAGGCGAAGGAGGGCTACGAGGACGAGGAGCGCCGCGGCGTCCCGATCGACGCCCCGCACCGCAACTACAAGGACGCCAACCACAAGCCCGAACTGATCTGCGCGCTCACCGAGTTCGACGGCCTGTGCGGTTTCCGTGACCCGGCGCGGACCGCCGACCTCCTGGCCGGACTGGGCGTCGACTCCCTCAAGCCGTACGTCGACCTGCTGCACGCCCACCCCGAGGAGGCGGCGCTGCGCGAGGTGCTGACCGCCGTTCTCACCGCCGACCGCGAGGAGATGGCCCGCACGGTCGCCGAGGCCACCGCCGCCTGCACCCGCCTCGGCGGCGCCTACGCGCCCTACGCCGACATCGCCCACCACTACCCGGGCGACCCGGGCGTCATCGCCGCGATGCTGCTGAACCATGTCCGACTCCAGCCCGGCGAGGCCCTGTTCCTCGGCGCCGGCATCCCGCACGCGTATCTGAGCGGCCTCGGCGTCGAGATCATGGCCAACTCCGACAACGTGCTGCGCTGCGGCCTCACCCCCAAGCACGTCGACGTCCCCGAACTCCTGCGCGTGGTCCGCTTCCAGCCCAACGACCCGGGTGTGCTCCGCCCGGAGGCCTCCCCCGACGGCGAGGAGGTCTACGAGACCCCGATCGACGAGTTCCGGCTCTCCCGGTTCACGCTCCCGCCGGGCGGCGCGAGCCACGACCTCACCCGCCCGACCCCGCAGATCCTGCTCTGCACGGCCGGCGTCGTACGCGCCGGGGAGCACGAACTGCGCCCCGGGCGGTCCGTCTTCGTCCCGGCCGGCGAAAAGGCCGAAGTGTCCGGCTCCGGAACGGTTTTCCGGGCGACGGTCGTCGCCTGATCGGACGACAAAGGCCGCGTGAGGGCGGCCTGGTACGGCGCCCGCCCGGGTACTGCAACAATGGCCCACCGTCAAGGACGGGCAAAGCCCGGCAGCGGCGTACGCACGAAGGGACAACGCGAACACATGAGCGCGTCAGGCGGCACCAAGGCGATCGTGGCGGCACTCGCCGCCAACCTCGCGATCGCGGTATCGAAGTTTGTGGCGTTCCTCTTCAGCGGCTCGTCCTCGATGCTCGCCGAGTCCGTGCACTCCCTCGCCGACTCCGGCAACCAGGGCCTGCTCCTCCTCGGCGGCAAGCGGGCCCAGCGCGAGGCCACCCCGCAGCACCCGTTCGGCTACGGCCGCGAGCGCTACGTCTACGCCTTCCTCGTCTCGATCGTCCTCTTCTCCGTCGGCGGCATGTTCGCCATCTACGAGGGCTACGAGAAGATCAAGCACCCGCACGAGATCGAGCACTGGTACTGGCCGGTCGGCGTCCTGGTCTTCGCGATCATCGCGGAGTCGTTCTCCTTCCGCACCGCCATCAAGGAGTCCAACGCCCTGCGCGGACGCAAGTCCTGGAAGGAGTTCGTCCGCCACGCCAAGGCCCCCGAGCTGCCGGTCGTGCTGCTGGAGGACCTCGGCGCGCTCGTCGGCCTGATCCTCGCCCTCGGCGGCGTCGGCCTGGCCCTGCTCACCGGCGACGGCCTGTGGGACGGCATCGGCACCCTCTGCATCGGCGTGCTGCTCATCGCGATCGCCCTCGTCCTGGCCGCCGAGACCAAGTCGCTGCTGCTCGGCGAGTCGGCGGGCACCGAGGAGACCCGCAGGATCGAGGCCGCCCTCGTCGACGGCGCCGTCGTCACCCGCATCATCCACATGCGCACGCTGCACCTCGGCCCCGAGGAGCTGCTGGTCGCCGCCAAGATCGCGGTCCGGCACGACGACACGGCCGCCGAGATCGCCTCGGCCATCGACGCCGCCGAGGCCCGCATCCGCGAAGCCGTCCCGATCGCCCGCGTCATCTACCTCGAGCCCGACATCTTCAGCGAGACCGAGGCCGCCAAGGGCCCCGACCCGGAGGCCACCCCGGGTGGCCCGACGCCCCACGACGCCGGCCACTGAACCCCCTGATCCGATACGACGACGGGGCCCCGCTTCCAGCAGCGGGGCCCCGTCGTCGTACCGGTGCTCAGAACTGGTCCGGCCACAGCTGCGTGATCATCGACGGCCGCCGCCGCACGTTCCGCGCCGCGACCGCGAGCACGACCGCCCCGGCCAGCAGCAGCACCCCGAGCAGCAGGGCGAGCGCCAGCAGCACCGGCGCCACATAGTCGTCGGTCACCCGGCCCACGACCGCCTCGGCCGGAACCGTGCCGCCGTGGTCGTCGGCGAAGGACCGCGAGTCCCGCGCGTTGAACCGGTGGTCCCCGAGCACGAACAGCCGCCCCTGCGGCACCCGCACGTCGTACGGCCGGTGCAGCCCGTCCGCGACACCGTCCCGCAGATACGTCTCGGCGAGCGGCGTCCCGTTGCGCACCAGCCGCTCGTTCGCGCCACCCGCCCCGGCGCAGCACACCACCCGGTCACCGCCCACGCCGATCACCCGCTGGATCACCTGCGACCCGTACGGGTAGCGGTCCGGCGCCGCGTACAGCACCACATCGCCCCGCCGCACCTCGTCCGCGTCGATCCGCTCGACGACGACGGACTCGCCGACGCCGTAGGTGGGCGTCATGCTGTCGCCCCGCACGCCGACCAGCTTGTAGCCCTGATGCAGGAAGACCAGCGACGTGACCATCAGCGCCACGCCCACGACCCCGACCAGCCAGGCCACCACCCTCATCAGACGTATCCCGTCCACCCCGCGACTCCCTCCCCACGCGGAACATCCGCGGCGCCGAGGCTAGCGACCACCCGCGGCCTGCCGCGCGGCTGCCTGTCGCCGAAGAGGCGGTGCGCCACCTCGTCGACGTCCTGTGATCGGCGCGACGTGTTCACCCGTGGACTGGGGGCACACGCGCCGACCGGTGTAGCTTGGGACGGAGCCAGACGTCGCTGCTGATGGCGGTCGGGCGGTCCCACCGCGGACCGACCGAGGGAGAGAGGGCCTCCGACGGACTGCGCTGCGCGTACGCGGGCATGCCTGTGTCCTCTTCCGGGCACCCCGGTGTCCGCCGCCGCGCAGACCAGCCGTACCCACCTCGACCCAACCTCCGAGGAGCAGCTCGTAATGACGACTGTCGACAACCGACAGGACTTCAAGGTCGCCGACCTCTCCCTGGCCGCCTTCGGCCGCAAGGAGATCACCCTCGCCGAGCACGAGATGCCGGGCCTGATGGCGATCCGCAAGGAATACGCCGAGGCCCAGCCGCTCAAGGGCGCCCGCGTCACCGGCTCCCTGCACATGACCGTGCAGACCGCGGTCCTCATCGAGACCCTGGTCGCGCTCGGCGCCCAGGTCCGCTGGGCCTCCTGCAACATCTTCTCCACCCAGGACCACGCGGCCGCCGCCATCGCCGTCGGCCCGAACGGCACGCCCGACAACCCGCAGGGCGTCCCGGTCTTCGCCTGGAAGGGCGAGACCCTGGAGGAGTACTGGTGGTGCACGGAGCAGGCGCTGACCTGGCCGAACACCCCCACCGGCGGCCCGAACATGATCCTGGACGACGGCGGCGACGCCACCCTCCTCGTCCACAAGGGCGTCGAGTACGAGAAGGACGGCAAGGTCCCCTCGCCCGACACCGCCGAGTCCGACGAGCACCGCGTCATCCTCGAACTGCTCACCCGCACGGTCGCCGAGACCCCGCAGAAGTGGACCCAGCTGGCGTCCGAGATCCGCGGCGTCACCGAGGAGACCACCACGGGCGTCCACCGCCTGTACGAGATGCACCGCGACGGCACCCTCCTGTTCCCGGCGATCAACGTGAACGACGCCGTCACCAAGTCGAAGTTCGACAACAAGTACGGCTGCCGCCACTCCCTGATCGACGGCATCAACCGCGCCACCGACACCCTGATCGGCGGCAAGACCGCGGTCGTCTGCGGCTACGGCGACGTGGGCAAGGGCTGCGCGGAGTCCCTGCGCGGCCAGGGCGCCCGAGTGATCATCACCGAGATCGACCCGATCTGCGCCCTCCAGGCGGCGATGGACGGCTACCAGGTCACGACCCTCGACGAGGTCGTCGACAAGGCCGACATCTTCGTCACCACGACGGGCAACAAGGACATCATCATGGCCTCGGACATGGCCAAGATGAAGCACCAGGCGATCGTCGGCAACATCGGTCACTTCGACAACGAGATCGACATGGCCGGCCTCGCCAAGATCCCCGGCATCGTCAAGGACGAGGTCAAGCCGCAGGTCCACACCTGGACCTTCCCCGACGGCAAGGTGATCATCGTCCTCTCCGAGGGCCGCCTGCTGAACCTGGGCAACGCCACCGGTCACCCGTCCTTCGTGATGTCCAACTCCTTCGCGGACCAGACCCTGGCCCAGATCGAGCTGTTCACCAAGCCGGACGAGTACCCGACCGACGTCTACGTGCTGCCCAAGCACCTCGACGAGAAGGTCGCCCGCCTCCACCTGGACGCGCTCGGCGTCAAGCTGACCACGCTCCGCCCCGAGCAGGCCGACTACATCGGCGTGAAGGTCGAGGGCCCGTACAAGTCGGACCACTACCGCTACTGAGTCACGGCCCCGCCCGCCGGCCGGCGCGCCGCACACCGCGCGCCGCCCGGCAGCAGGTCCCCCGAGGCAGGCCCCCGCACCCCCGTGCCGGGGGCCTGCCCCTTTGGCCGGACCACCCGACCAGCTCGTCGAACCCCAGGACCCCCATGCCCCGCGGCCGTTATTCGCTCCACGATCCGCACGATCACACCCCCCTCGCGGACGAGCACTTCCACTGCGCCCCCGGCCCGTCCGGCTGGCGCTACGTCTCCCAGCTGACGACCCCCGCCGGCGATCACCGCGGCTCGGTCGACCTGGCCCTCGACGACCTCGGCCGTCCCATCCGCCTGGAACTCCACGCGGCCGGCTGGCAGGTGCGCGGCGCCGCTCTCGACGGCGTCACCTGGGTCCGCACCGACCCCACCGGGGCGCACGCCACGGAAGGCAACGTCCCCGCCCACGCCTTCACCGGCACATCCCCCGCCTTCCTCATCGCCACCGCCCGTCTTCTGCGGCTCACCCCCTCCGGCTCGGCCACCCGCGTACGCCTGGTCGCCTTCACGGACCCGGTCCTCGCCCCCCGCACCGTCGACCAGTCCTGGGCCCTGGTGAAGAGAGAAACACACGGCACTGACAACGGCCCTCTGACCGTGGACGAATACCAGGTCACAGCCCTGGACACGGGCGAGCAGCATGCCGTGCACATCGCCGGCGACGTGGTGCTCGCGGCCCCCGGCATCGAGCTGGAGGACCTGGAGACCCCGCCGTCCGTGTTCGAGTGAGGCAGGCCGACGGCCGCCGCTGACTCACGCCGGCGGCACGAACCCGGTGGCCGGCGGGTCGTCCGACGCCCGCCCCGGCGACACCGGCCCGGTGCCCTCGCCCGGCGCCGAGGGCACCGCCCGCACCGGAGCCGCGATCTCAGCGGGGGGCGCGAACGGCGTGTGCGACGCGGCCGGCGGCCCGTAGGGCGTCCCGGACGCCGAGCCCACGGCCGGCCGCCCGGCCTCCGCGGCACTCTTCCGGTACGCCCGCCGCACCTCCCGCGCCTGCCGCTCCTGCAGCACGGCTGCCAGATAGGCGGCCGGAGGTATCCCCTGCGGCACCGGCGTCCCGGTCCGCGCCGCGACATCGGCGGCGAGACGTTCCGCCATGGCCCAGCCCACCTGCGGATCCAGCTGCCGCATCCGCGTCAGGTACTGGCGCACGGCCAGCCACAGCCCGTCCGGCACCGCCGACAGGTCGAGCCCCGAGAACCGCCCGGCCAGCCAGGGCGGAGGCGGCGGCACGAACCCCGCCCGCGCCGCGGGCACCCGCTCCCGTACGACGAGAGTCCCCCCGAAGACGTCCCCGAGCCGCCGCCCACGCGCCGACACCAGCGAGGCGATACAGGCGACCACGCCGAACGTCAGCAGAATCTCGATCACGCCGATCAGCCCGCGCACCAGCGCGTGCCGGAACCGGATCGGCCCGCCGTCGTCGCGCACCACCCGCAGCCCGCACGCCGCCTTCCCGAGCGAGCGGCCATGGCTCAGCGTCTCCACCGCGATCGGCCCGCCCACCAGCACCAGCACGAAGGCCGCCATGGACAGCGCCGTCCGCGCCGCGTCGTCCAGCGACGACGTGGTCAGCACCAGCACCACCGACACGCCGATGTAGACCACCACGGCCACGACCAGATCGAGCAGCACGGCCAGCGCCCTGCTGGGCAGCCTCGCGGGGCTGACTTCCAGCGCCACCGCCTCGCCCGTCACCAGCTCACTCACGCCCCGCCGTCCCTTCCCCTGACCTGCCCCGAGAACCGCCAGTCTGCCAAGCTGAGGCACATCGCGCCGCAGTACGACAAGCTGACATCCAGCGACGAGTCCCCGACGAGCAGCCGACGAGCAGCCGAGGAGCAGGCACACCGATGGACCTCGACGTCTTCGTGTCCACCCACCGCGCGGAGTGGGATCGCCTGGACGCCCTGCTCCGACGCCGGCGCAGACTCACCGGCACCGAGGTGGACGAGCTGGTCGTCCTCTACCAGCGCACCGCCACCCACCTGTCGCTGATCCGGTCGAGCGCCCCCGATCCCCAGCTGACCGGCCGGCTCAGTCAACTGGTGGCACGCGCGCGTGGAGCGGTGACAGGAACCCGCCGCGCCTCCTGGCGCGATGTCACCCGGTTCCTCACCCAGGGGTTCCCCGCAGCCGTCTACCGGTCACGTCACTGGTGGGTGCCCACCGCCCTGCTGTCCGCGCTCGTCGCGGCCCTGCTCGGCTGGTGGATCGGCACCACGCCCGAGGTCCAGGCCTCGATCGCGGCCCCGAGCGAACTGCGCGAGATGACCCGCCCCGGCGGCCAGTACGAGACCTACTACTCCAGCCACCCGGCGGCCTCCTTCGCCGCACAGGTCTGGACGAACAACGCCCAGGCCGCCGCCCTCTGCCTCGTGATGGGCGTCTTCCTGGGCCTGCCGGTGATCTGGATCCTCTTCCAGAACATGCTCAACCTCGGCATCGGCTTCGGTCTGATGTCCTCGGCCGGCCGGCTCGACACCTTCCTCGGCCTCGTCCTGCCGCACGGCCTGCTCGAACTGACCGCCGTCTTCGTCGCCGCCGGCACGGGCCTCCGCCTCGGCTGGACCCTCATCGACCCGGGCCCCCGTACCCGCCGCAGGGCTCTCGCCGAAGAGGGCCGTGCCGCCATCGGGATGGCGATCGGCCTCGCCCTCGTCCTCTTCATCGCCGGCGCCATCGAGGGCTTCGTGACCCCTTCAGGCCTGCCGACCTGGGCCCGCATCACCATCGGCGTCGTCGCTGAGCTGGCCTTTCTCGCCTACGTGTACGTCCTCGGGGGCCGCGCCGCCCGTGCGGGCGAAACGGGTGATGTCGAGGCATACGAGCGCAGCGCCAGCGTGCCGACCGCCGCCTGATGTGCGTACGAGCCCGCTGAGCTGCTACTGTCCTCTTCGCCCCGCAAGAGCTGTTGACACAGCGCGAGCGGGGAGGTAGATTCAAACAGTTGCCTGGACTGGACAGGGTCCGGTCGGTGACTTTGAGAACCTATCGCTTCTCGGAATATTGATTTCGACGAAGCCCCTCCCGATGAAATCGGAAACGGATGGCCGGTCAAACCGGCGCGGAAGTTCTGATAAAGTCGGAACCGCCGGAAAGGGAAACGCGGAAGCGGAAACGCAGAAGCGAGAACCTGGAAAGCACCGAGGAAATCGGATCGGAAAGATCTGATAGA
>NZ_JBEPAL010000066.1:0-38580 GCF_040298625.1 Streptomyces sp. NPDC001532 | reverse complement strand
ACCCTCCTGCACCGTATGAAGGCCGACGGCCGGCTGCCGCACATATCCGACCGCCTCGGCATGCTGACCCGCACCAACTCCGAGGCCCTGGTGGGAGAGGCCCTGCAACGCGCGGTCGCCGAGGCCGCCGCGTTCGTGGCGGCGGGCGGTGCCGGGAACCCGGCGCTGTGGCGGACCGAGCCCGAGCCGCCGGTCGACACGGCGCCCGCCACCGACGCGTTCGCCCTCGTCGAGCAGGTGCGGGCGCGCGGCGGCACGGTCGTGGCGACCGGCGGCTGCTTCGACCTGCTGCACGCCGGGCACGTCGGCCTGCTGGAGAGCGCCCGCCGCATCGGTGACTGTCTCATCGTGTGCCTGAACTCGGACGACTCCGTCGGCCGGCTCAAGGGCCCCGGGCGTCCCCTCAACCCGGTGGCCGACCGGGCGCGCGTGCTCCAGGCGCTGGGCAGCGTCGACGCCGTGGCGGTCTTCGACGAGGACACCCCGCAGGCGCTGCTGAGCCGGCTGCGGCCGGATGTGTGGGTCAAGGGCGGCGACTACTCGGTGCAGGAACTGCCGGAGGCGGAGACGCTGCGCGGATGGGGCGGCCAGGCGGTCGTGCTGCCGTACCTCGACGGCCGGTCCACCACCCTGCTCGCCCGCCGGGCCGCGCGCGCCGCGGTCCGGATCGGGCCGTCCCCGTCCTGAGAGGGCCCTTGCCGTGACCGAGGAACCCCCGACCGTCCGGCCGAGCGTGCTGGTGCTGCGCGCGCTCGGCCTGGGCGACCTGCTGACCGCCATACCCGCCCTCAAGGCGCTGCGGCGTGGGCTGCCCGGTCACGAGCTGGTGCTCGCGGCGCCCGAACGGCTCGCCGGGGCGGTCGCCGCGACCGGGCTGGTCGACCGGCTGCTGCCCGCCGAGGCCGCCGGACGGGCGGTGCCCGCGGAGCTGGCGTGGCCGGGGCCGGGTCCCGACGTGGCGGTGGACCTGCACGGCAACGGCCCGCCGAGCCATCTGCCGCTCCAGCGGCTCGCACCGCGCCGACTGCTCGCCTACGCGCATCCCGGAACGCCCGGTGTCGCCGGGCCGGTGTGGCGTGAGGACGAGCACGAGCGGGGGCGCTGGTGCCGGCTGCTCGCCTGGTACGGCATCGAGGCCGACCCCGCCGACGTGTCCCTCCCGGCGCCCGCGACGCCCTCCCCCGCGCCCGGCGCGGTCGTCGTCCACCCGGGCGCGGACGCGCCCGCCCGCCGCTGGCCTGCGGAGCGCTTCGCGGCCGTGGCCCGGGAGCTGTCCCGGGCGGGCCACCGGGTGGTCGTGACGGCGGGCGCGGGTGAGCACGAGCTCGCCGCGGGTGTCGCGTCGGCGGCCGGGCTGCCCGCCGGCGCGGTCCTGGGCGGCACCGCCGACGTGCCGTTCGACCGGCTCGCGGCGCTCGTGGCGGGCGCCCGCTGCGTCGTGGTCGGAGACACCGGCCTCGCCCATCTGGCCACGGCCCTGGGCACCCCGTCGGTCGTCCTGTTCGGCCCGGTCGCCCCACGCCTGTGGGGCCCGCCACCGGACCCCCGCCACCACGTCCTGTGGCACCCCGGCGACGACTCCCGCGCCCGCCCCGGCGACGCCCACGGTCTCGTACCGGACGAACGGCTGCTGCGGATCACGGTGGCGGAGGTACTGGCAGCGGTACACACGCTGCCGGTGCGACCGGCCCCGGTTCCCGACGGCCACGGCACACCGGCACCCGCAGGAGCGAGCACCCCGGCCCGACCCTGACGTGCGGCGGGGCGGCCGACTCGCGCGGAGGCGAGCGGCAGTGGGGAGCGGCGCGGTCGTCACCTGTGGCGCCCGCCACCGGATCCCCGCCACCACGTCCTGCGCCACCCCGGCAACGACACCTGCGCCCACCACCCCACGTCGGCACCCACACCAGCGAACACCCCGGCCCCACGCTGACGGAAGCAGGACGGCCAGCCCGGTCGCCCCACGCGTGAGCGAACGCGAGCGGGGACCAGCAACGGTCGTCACCGCCTGCGGAGCCCGCCACCGGATCCCCGCCACCACGTCCTGCGCCACCCCGGCAACGACACCTGCGCCCACCACCCCACGTCGGCACCCACACCAGCGAACACCCCGGCCCCACGCTGACGGGAAGCGGGACGACCGACCCGGTCGCCCCACACGTGAGCGAGCGGGAGTGGGGAGCGGCGCGGTCGTCGCCTGTGGCGCGCGCCGCCGGACATCAGCCACCACGTCCCGTGGCAGCCCCGGCGACTACACCCGCGCGCCCCGGCAAGCGCTCCGGCCCCCGCTGGCGGGACCGCGTGGGCCGGGTCCCTCAGGCCGCCGTCTCCAGGACCGTGCGGCGCTCCTCGGTGCGGAGGGGGGCCATCCGGGCCGGGGTGCGGCGGTCCCGGAGGAGGAAGCCCGTGCCGATCGTCGCGGCGATGAGCAGGCCGCCGGCGACGAGGGCGCCGCGGGCGCCGGCGACCTCCATGAGGAGGCCGAGCAGCGGCGGGCCCGCGAGGCCCCAGCCGGTGCTGATGCTGCCCCAGACGCCGAGCACGCGGCCGCGCAGATGGGCGGGCGGGTCGGTCTGGAGGACGGTCGTGCCGGCGGTGTCGGAGACGGTCTCCACGATGGCCATGGGCAGGACCAGGACCAGCAGCACGGCGATCGACGGCGACAAGCCGGCCACGGCCTGGAGCAGCGCGCCGACGGCGGCCAGCGTGCCGACGAGCCGCACCGACGGCCGCCGCAGCCGGGCGCCGAGCACCGCGCCGAGGATGCCGCCGACGGCGAGCACGGTGGAGACGGTGCCGAACGCCCCGGCGCCGCCCGCGAGCGGGCCGGTGACGAGGACAGCGAGGGTCAGGCCGTAGTTGCGGCCGAAGACCGCGCTGATGCCGGTGATCCCGGCGAGCGCGACCAGCCGGGGCCGCCGGGCGAAGAAGGCGAGGCCCTCGCGGACGCTCATGTCCTGGCCCTTGGGCTCCCGCTTCGCCGGGTGGGAGCCCTTGCTCTCGGCGCCGGCGCCGCGCTGGGCGGGGATGGCCGCCGTGGTGGCCGCCGCCCCGGCGATCGGCCGCAGGAACGGGATGATCGAGGCGACGAAGAGGAACGACAGGCCGTTCGCGGCGTACGCGGCGGCCGTGCCGAGGAGGCCGACGGCCACTCCGGCGAACGCCGTGCCGGCCAGCCGCCCGGCGCTGTGCACCAGGGAGCCGACGCCGATCGCGGACGGCACGTCCTGCGGCCGGACCAGGTCGTTGCCCAGCAGGGCGCAGGCGGGTCCGTCGACGGTGGCGATGGTGCCGGTGACCGCGGCGAGCACCAGCAGCACCGTGAGGTCGAGCCGGTCGGTGGCCACCAGCAGGGCGGTGGTGAGGGCGACGAGACCGAGCAGCGCCTGGCTGACCAGCGCGGTCGTCTTGCGGGGCCAGCGGTCGACGGCGGCGCCGCCGACCAGGCTGATCAGCAGCGCGGGCGCGGCCTGCACGGACACCGACAGACCGGTCGCGGCGGCGGAGCCGGTGATCTGCAGGACCAGCAGGTTCTGCACGGTGAGCTGCATCCACGTACCGGCGTTGGACACGAAGTTGGCCAGGGACCACCAGCGCATGCTGCGGTAGCGCAGGGACCGCCACGGGGAGCGGGACTCACCGGGCGCGGAGGCGGCGGTGTCGGTCGTGGGGGCGTCGGGGGGCACGGGGGCGGCGGAGAGAGGCAAGGCGATACTCGGCAGGTGATGTCCGGGAACTCGGGAAAGGATCGGGATTCCACGGGAGTCGGGATCACCGGCTGCGCTGCGCGGTCACTCCACGGGATGTTCCGGAACGGGATGTTCCGAACGAGCGTCGCCCATCGTGGCAGACGGTGCCCCCGGGCCATCGGCGGCCGTCTCTTCGAGGGCTGCCGGTGAGGGGCCGATCCGTGCTCCCACCTGGGCCGCGGCACATCCTGTGCACTTGCTCACAGACCTCGCGAAAGCACGCGTATTCCCATCTGCCGCATCCTGTTACGCCTCACCCCGGCACGGGCACCCGGGTGTCCTGGGCGGGTCCCCTCGGGAGCCGCCGTGGTCTTGATGGAGGTACTGACATGGCACACGGAGGAAACGTCATCGACGAGCTGATGACGGACCACCGGGAGGTGGAGGCCCTGTTCGGCCGCATCGAGGGGCTGCCCGTGGGCCACAAGGACCGCAAGATGTACGCGGACCAGGTCACCATGGAGCTGGTGCGCCACTCGGTCGCCGAGGAGGCCCATCTGTACCCGGCCGTGCGCGCGCATCTGCCGAACGGCGACGCCATGGCCGACCAGGAGATCGACGACCACTCCAAGGCCGAACGGATCATGAAGGACCTGGAGGGCTGCGACGCCGACGATCCCGAGTTCGACCGGCTCGTCGGCATGCTCATGAGCGAGATCCGCTCCCATGTGGCGGACGAGGAGCAGAACCTCTTCCCGCTGTTGCGTCAGGCGTGCCCCGCGGAGACCTTGGACGAGCTCGGCGACAAGGTGCGCCAGGCCAAGAAGATGGCACCGACCCGCCCGCACCCGTCCGCTCCGGACCGTCCCCCGGCCAACAAGCTGCTCGCACCCGGCATGGGGCTCGTGGACCGGATGCGTGACGCGCTGACGGGACGCGGCAAGAAGGACTGACCCCGGCACCGGGGCCCACGTCCTTCGGTCGAACCCCCCACACCCGACCGTCATGGAGGACACCCATGGCCCGCATCACACCGCCCGACCTGCAGAAGGCCCTGTCCGGCGCGGAGTACCCGGCGGACAGCACCCGCCTCGCGGAGGTCGCCCGGGACAATCACGCGTCCAAGGAGGTCACCGAGCGCATCGAACATCTGGGGAAGCGGCAGTTCCAGAACCCGGCCGAGGTGAGCAAGGCCGTGTTCCGCGACAAGTGACCCGCTCACCCACACGGCGGCCGTGGCACCTGACGCCACGGCCGCCGTCCTGTGCGTGCCGCCGCCGGCGCTAGCCTTCGCGCATGCCCGAACACCGATGCCCCGAGCGGGTCATCACACGATGGGTCGACGGCCGGATCTGCGCCTACGACCCGGCCGTCGCCGCGACGGGCGTGCTGTCGCCCGTCATGAGCTGCCGGCCGTCCGCCGGGGACGAGGTCGTCGGCCACGCCGTCGCCGCCGATCTGCTGCGCGCCTACTACACGACCCTGGACACGGTCGTGTGCGTGTCGGCGGAGGGAGCCGAGGTCTGGCGGTGGGAGTTCGAGCCGCGGTCGGCGCACCGCCTCGGGCACCGGCCGAGCTGTGTGCTGTCGGTGGACGGACACGCGCTCTGGGGCTACCGGCCCGACGCCATGGCCGGCCGTGACCGCCCCGACCAGTGGGTGGCCCTGGACGCCGCGACCGGCACGCTCGTCGCGCAGGCGGACCTGGACACCGTGGGGCACGGCGGCGAGCAGCTGCCGCACCGTGCGAGCGGTGCGGTCCTGCTCGACGTGGGCGAGGGCCAGGACGGTTCGGTCGTCCACCGAGCGTCGCTGACCGGGGCCGGGATGGATCTCTTCCGCTACCCGTGGAGCGACCGGTGTCTCATCGGTCTGTCGCCCGACGGGCGCCGATTCATGACCGTTCACCACGAGCAGGCCGACGTCGCCGTCCACGCCTACCCGGACGGCGAGGTCGCGTTCGCCCTCACGGTGGACGACTTCGGGCACGCCCCGGAGGAGGCCTTCGTGGAATGGAGCGGTGGCTTCCTGAGCCCGGACACCGTCGTGGTCACCGTCGGCGGCGAGACCGAGGACGAGCAGGAGTGGTTCCGCCACTACCGCGTGGACGTGCGCTCCGGCCAGGTCCGCGGCGAGTTCGACGCCCGCTCGCAGCACCCCTACGACATCCGGCCGCTCGGGGACGGCACCTGGCTCACCACGGACGCTGCCTCAGGTCACCCGATGCGCTGGACCGACGCGTAGCCACGTCCCGGTGCGCGCCCTTGTGCGCGCCGGTGTACGCGCCGCTGTGCGCACCGGTGGTGTGGTCCGCGAAGTACGCGATGGTCCGTGCGAACCCCTCCTCCCACGCCACCCGCGGCGCCCAGCCGTAGAGCTCGCGGGCGAAGGTGGTGTCCGGCCGCCGCCGGGCGGGGGCGTGGGGGCGGGCGGGGCGGAACCGCAGGCGGGACGGGGAGCCGGTGAGGCGGATCACCCGGCGGGCGATCTCCTCGACGCTGGCCTCGTCGTCGCCGCCGATGTTCACCGGCCGCACCGACCGGCTGGCGGCGACGAGCAGCACGCCCTCGACGACGTCGTCGACGTAGGCCAGGGTCCGGGTCTGGCTGCCGTCGCCCTCGATGGTCAGCGGTGCCCCGGCCAGCGCCTGCCGGACGAAGGTGGGCAGGGCCTGGCGGCCGTCCGGCCGGGCGCGCGGCCCGTAGGTGTTGAACACCCGGACGATTCCGGCGTCGATGCCGCGGGCCCGCGCGCCGGCCGTGGTCAGGGCCTCGGCGAACCGCTTGGCCTCGTCATGGGCGCTGCGAGGGCCGACCGGGTCGGCGTGTCCCCAGCAGTCCTCGCGCTGCGGGTGGGCCGCCGGGTCGCCGTAGACCTGGCCGGCGGAGCCGAGGAGGAACCGTGCTCGGTCCCGCTCGGCGACGGCCAGCGCGTTGCGGGTGCCGGGGCCGGCGGCGGCCAGCGCGGCGAGGCGGCGGCCCAGGCAGTCGGCGGGTGAGGCGGGGCCGGCGAAGTGCAGCACCAGGTCGTAGGGCCCGGGCAGGGCGTCCGGGGCGCCGGGTGCGCTCATGTCCTGCCGGTGGAGCCGGAAGCCGGGGCGGTCGGCGAGGTGGCGGACGTTGTCCGTGGTTCCGGTGGACAGATCGTCCGCGCAGTCGACCTCCACACCGGAATCGAGCAGGCGTTCGCATAGATGCGAGCCCAGGAATCCGGCGCCCCCGGTGACCAGGGCGCGGCGCCAGCGCGGCGGCGCCCACGGCAGCGGCGTCGTGGAGAACGTCACCGGCGTCATCAGCTCGGCCTCCCTTCCGGCCGCTCTCATCCTCCGACGGCCGGTGCCGGCCCGCCACATGAGCCGGGTGCGCCACCCGAGGCGGCCGGCACCGCGGGCACCGAGCGTCCGGCGGCTGCGCGAGCGGTGCCCCGTCCCCCGTCCGGCCCCGCCGGGCCGCCGTCGCGTCACCCGGTCGGACATCGCCGTCTGGTGCACTTCCCCTGCCCGCTGCGACAGTTGACGGGACCTCAGGGGGAAAGAGTGACGCGACGTCAGAAGCGGTTTCCCGGCGGCAGAACGGTACTGGCGCTCCTCATGGCACTCGGCTCACTGGCCGGTGCCGGCCTCGTCGGGGCCACACCGGCCGGCGCGGCCCCGGCCGGTGCCCCGGCCGGCAATCCGGTCGCCCCGGGCGTCATCCACCGGGAGTTCGACGTCCAGGGGGCGGGCGGCCCGGCGCACGTCCATGTGCTCGATGTCGACCTGAGCCATCCGAAGGTGCGGCTGGACCTGCTGTATCCGGGGGTGGTCGCGGCGCGGGCCACCGTGTCGGGGCTCGCCGACGCCCAGGGGGCCGTCGCCGGGGTCAACGGGGACTTCTTCAACATCAACGAGAGCCAGCACCCCGGAGTGGAGGCGACCGGCGCGAGTGTCGGCCCGGCGATCGCCGACGGCCGGACCCTGAAGGCGGCGGTGCCGGACGGACAGCGGTTCGGCCCGGCCCTGCCGCCGGGCACCTCCACCGAGGACGTGCTGGGCGTGGGCACCGACCGACGGGCCCGGCTGGACCGGCTCGCGCTGGACGGCTCGATCACCACCGCCGAGGAGGAACTGCCGCTCGGCGGGCTCAACCAGTACGCCCTGCCGGTCGGCTCCGTCGGCGCCTTCACCGCGGACTGGGGCGAGGCGTCCCGGGTGCGCGCCATCTGCGGCACGGACACCGAGCGGGCGGCGCCGTGCAGCACCGACACCCATGAGGTGACGGTCCGCGACGGCCAGGTGGTCTCGGCCGCGCCGACTCCGGGCAGCGGGCCGATCCCGCCCGGCACGACCGTGCTCGTCGGCCGGGAGGCGGGGGCGCAGTGGCTGCGCAAGCTGGCCACGGGCGAGTCCGTGCGGATCCGCCACCAGTTGGTGGCCGCCGGATCGCGGGTGCCGTACCGCTTCGCCATCGGCGGCTATCCGGTGCTGTCCGGCGGGCAGCCGCTGCCGGGCCTGGACGACCGGACCTCGGCGGTGCGCTCGGCGGTCGGCGTCGCGGACGACGGCCGGCGGGTGCTGCTGCTGGCGCTGGACGGCGCCCCCGAGTACCGCACCGGCCTGACGATCGCGGAACTGGCGGACACCCTGGACGGGCTGGGCGCGGTCGACGCCTTCAGCCTCGACGGCGGCGGCTCCTCCACGCTGGTCGCCCGCGCGCCGGGCGGGACCGCCGTGTCCGTGCTCAACCATCCGGCGGGCGGTGTCCAGCGGCCCGTGCCCAACGGCATCGGGGTCTTCGCCGGCCCGTGAGCCGCGGTTGCGGGGCCCTCGGTTCAGGGCCGCAGGCTGCTCACGATGTCCGCCGTCGCCGTCAGACCGCTGTGGATGGTGGGCGCCATGCTCGTGCTCGCCAGGTAGAAGCCCAGCAGCAGGCAGACCAGCGCATGGGAGACCTTCAGGCCGCCGTTGCGCAGGAAGATCACCGCAAGGACCAGAAGCAGCAGCACCACCGAGATGGAAATGGCCATCGTCAACCTCCTCCGCCACGCCGTCACGCGTCCGGTTCACGGCGTTCGGCCGCAAGTGTGGCGTAGCGGAGGGTTCGTCCGGGCGGCTGACCTGTCCGCCGAACGTGTGGTTCTACGCGGACCGGCGGCCGTCGAGGAAGGCTTCGAGGCCGGCGAGGTCGTCGGTGTTGAGGTGGTCGACCCCCGCGGCCAGCAGTTCCGTCCACACCGCGTCCCGCTCCGGGCCCGGTTGGTCCGGGGTGGCCCAGAACCGTACGCGCTGTCCGCGCGCGTGTGCCGCCGACACGATGGTGTGCAGCTTCTGCCGCTCGGCGGCGGGGAAGTCGCCGGCGCCCCGCCAGGTGAACTGGAGCGTCCAGTTGTCGCTGATCAGCGGGATGAGGGAGGCGGGTGCGGGACCGCCGAGGTCGGCGAGCCGGCCGTCGTAGAAGGCGTGGCGGACGGTCTGGGCCTCCATGGGGGCACGGGCCGCCCGGTCGCCGGAGATCACGGCGGTGACCGGGCCGGGGTGGACCCGGCCATGGGAGCAGGCGGTGAACAGGTGCCGGTGGCGGCGCAGTCGGCGGTCCAGTTCCCGATAGGCCGAGGAGCCCTCGGTCTTGAGATCGACGAGCAGTTGGAGGGAGCCGCGGTGTCCCCGGTACACGGAGCCCCCGTTGGCGCGGACGCGGGCGGCGAGCGGGTCGAGGTAGAGGGCTTCCAGGGTGCGGGCCGGGTCGAGGTCCTGCGGGTCGTGGGCGACGAGGAGCTGGTCGCCGACGAGGAAGACGTCGGCCTCGACGCTGCCGAAGCGGTGGTCGAGGGCGTCGAGCAGGGGGCGCGGGTGCTCGTAGTCGTTGTGGGCGTGGGCGCGCCACAACGGGCGTGGCCGGTGCCGCTGTTCACCGGCGAGGGCGCTGCCGGCGGGCATGGCGACGGCGCCCGCGAGGGCGGCGCCGAGGGTGGTGAGGGCTCTGCGGCGGGTGGTGAGGGCCATGCGCTGCCTCCCTTGAGGTGCCGGACGGAACGCAGTGAGTATGCGGTCGTCGAGGGCTCAAGGAGCAGTGCTGTGCGGCGAGTTGGCCGGAGTGCCGTCAGGTGTTCACTTCGCCGGGGCGGTGCGCGCGGAAGAGCCCGCCCCGGGTGGGGCGGGCTCGTTCTGTTCCGGGTGTCCGTCAGGGGGCCTGGAGGTCCACCAGTTCGGCCAGCGCCGCGCGGTGGGCGCCCGCGGTGCCGTAGGCGATCGAGTCGGCCTTGGCCCGCTTGAGGTACAGGTGGACGGGGTGCTCCCAGGTCATGCCGATGCCGGCGTGCAGTTGCAGCGCCTCCTCGGCGGCGTGGACGGCGACCGGGGCGGCGTAGGCCTGTGCGACCGCGATGGTCACCTCGGTGTCCGCGCCGGTCGTGAGGGCGTCGGCGGCGGCGCGGGCGGCGGCACGGAGGTTGACGACCTCCAGCCACAGCTGGGCGAGCCGGTGCTTGAGCGCCTGGAAGCCGCCGACCTGGCGGTTGAACTGGTTGCGCTCCTTGAGGTAGCGGACCGTCTCGGTCAGCGTCCAGTCGGCGAGACCGAGTTGCTCGGAGGCGAGCAGCCCGGCTCCGGCGCGCAGCGCCCGGCGGACGGCCGGTGCGCTGTCGCCCAGCCGGCGGCCGGGCGCCGCGTCGAGGGTGACCGTGGCGAGCGGGCGGGTCAGGTCGAGGGAGACCTGCGGGGTGACGGTCGCGGCGGTGGCGTCGACGGCGTACAGGCCGCCGTCGTCGGCGGGTACGAGCAGCACGTCGGCGACGGCCGCGTCGGCGATGCCGGTCAGCTCGCCGTGCAGGGTGCCGCCGTCGAGCCGTACGGTCCTGACGGGGCCGCCCGCGGCGACGTTCAGGGCGACGGCGAGGGCGCCGATGCGCCGGCCGGACGCCAGCTCGGCGAGCAGGTCGTCGGCGCCCGTCTCCAGCAGCGCCTCGGTGGCGACGACGGCGCTCGTCAGGTAGGGCACCGGGGCGACCGCGCGGCCCAGCTCCTCCAGGACGACGGCGGCCTCGCGGTGGGTGGCACCCTGACCGCCCCGCTCCTCGGGCACCAGCAGCCCGGCGAGCCCCATGCCGTCGGTGAGCGCCTTCCACAGCTTCAGGTCGTGCGGGGCGTCCGACTCGGTGCGGGCGATGACGCCCGGCGCGTCGCAGTGGTCGCCGAGCAGGTCCCGGACGGCGGCGCGCAGCGCCTCTTCCTCCTCCGAGTACAGCAGGTCGCGGTCGGTCATCGGGCGAGGTCCTTCCAGGCGACGTCCTTGTCGGTGCGCGGTTCGGCGGGCAGGCCGAGGACGCGTTCGGCGACGATGTTGAGCAGGACCTCGCTGGTCCCGCCCTCGATGCTGTTGCCCTTGGAGCGCAGATAGCGGTAGCCGGCCTCGCGGCCGGTGAAGTCCACGTGCTGCGGGCGGCGCATCGTCCAGTCGTCGTAGAGCAGGCCCTCCTCGCCGAGGAGTTCGACCTCCAGGCCGCTGATCTGCTGGTTGAGGCGGGCGAAGCCGAGCTTCATGCCGGCGCCCTCGGGGCCGGGCTGGCCGGCGACGAGCTGCTGGCGCAGGCGCTCGCCGGTGAGGCGGGCGACCTCGGCGTCGACCCACAGCCCGAGCAGCCGCTGGTGCAGGTCGTGGGTGCGCAGTTCGGGGCGTTCGCGCCAGGTCTTGGCGACGGGGCCGATCATGCCGCCCTCGCGGGGCAGGCGCATGCCGCCGATGGCGACGCGTTCGTTGTTCAGGGTGGTCTGGGCGACCTTCCAGCCGTCGCCGATCTCGCCGAGGCGGCGGGAGTCGGGGATGCGGACGCCGGTGAGGAAGACCTCGTTGAACTCGGCCTCGCCGGTGATCTGGCGCAGCGGCCGGACCTCGACGCCGGGGTCGGTCATGTCGCACAGGAAGTAGGTGATGCCGCGGTGCTTGGGCACGTCCGGGTCGGTGCGGGCGATGAGGATGGCCCAGCGGGCGATGTGGGCGCTGGACGTCCACACCTTCTGCCCGTTGACGACCCAGTCGTCGCCTTCGCGTACGGCCCTGGTGCCGAGCGCCGCGAGGTCGGAGCCGGCGCCGGGCTCGCTGAACAGCTGGCACCACACCTCCTCGCCGGTCCACAGGGGCCGCAGGAAGGTCCGCTTCTGCTCCTCCGTGCCGTACTGGAGGATGGTCGGCGCGGCCATGCCGAGGCCGATGCCGATGCGGCGCGGGTCGTTGTCGGGGGCGCCGGCGGCCTCCAGTTCTGCGTCGACGACGGCCTGGAGGGAGCGCGGGGCGCCGAGGCCGCCGAGGCCCTCGGGGAAGTGCACCCAGGCGAGGCCGGCGTCGAAGCGGGCCCGCAGGAAGTCGAGCCGGTCGGTGCCGGCCGGCGGGTGCGCGGCCAGGAACTCCTGGGTGCGGCGGCGCAGTTCGGCGGCGTCGGTCATGCTGCCTCCTCCATCACGACGGCGATCCGGCCGGTGCTGCGGCCGTCCGCCACCTTCTGCACGGCGGTCGCGGCCTCGGCGAGCGGCACGCGCTCGCTCACCAGCGGCTTGATGAGGCCGCGGGCGGCCAGGTCGGTGAGCTGGTCGTGGCAGTGCTGGACCAGCTTGGGGTTCTTGGTGTTGTACAGGCCCCAGTGCAGGCCGAGGATCGAGTAGTTCTTCACCAGGGCGTGGTTGAGGGCCGGGCTCGGGATGGTGCCGCTCGCGAAGCCGACGACCACGATCCGGCCCTCGAAGGCGACGGTCTTGGCGGACTGCGTGTAGGCGTCGCCGCCCACGGGGTCGTAGATCACGTCGGCGCCGCGGCCGCCGGTGGCCTCCTTGACGGCGGCGACGACGTCCTCGGCACGCCGGTCGATCACCACGTCGCAGCCCAGTTCGCGGGCGACGGCGGCCTTCTCGGCGCCGCCCACGACACCGATGACGGTGGCGCCGGCGGCCTTGCCGAGCTGGACGGCGGCGCTGCCCACGCCGCCCGCTGCGGCGTGCACCAGCAGCGTCTCGCCGGCCTCCAGGCCGGCCCGCCGGTGCAGGCCGAACCAGCCGGTCTGGTAGCCGATGTGCAGGGCGGCGGCCTCGGCGTCGTCGAGCGCGTCGGGCGCGGGCAGCAGGGCCGCGGCGTCGGCGACGGCGTACTCGGCGAAGCCGCCGTGCGGCAGGGCCGGGTTGCCGATGACGCGGCGGCCGTCCTCGGTCTCGCCGCAGATCTCCACACCGGGGGTGAACGGCAGCGGCGGCCGGATCTGGTACTGGCCCCGGCACAGCAGCGCGTCGGGGAAGTTGATGTTCGCGGCGCGCACCCTCACCAGGACCTGGCCGTCACCGGGCGTGGGCCGCTCGGCCTCCGCCAGGCGCATCACCTCGCTCGGCTCGCCGTTCTCGTGCACGTGCCATGCCTGCATGCGGTGCCTCCACGGGACTGCTTCGTCTGACCGGGGTCCACGGCATACTAAGCGGTCGCTTGCCGATCAGGGAACAGTCGGGAGGGTCACCCGTTCGCGTTCTTCGGCCGCGCCCGCACATGCATCCGCTCCCCCTGCGGGCCGAACAGGCTCAGAAACTCCACCGGCCCCTCCCCCGTCGACCCGAACCAGTGCGGCACGCGGGTGTCGAACTCCGCGGCCTCGCCGGCCGTGAGCACCACGTCGTGCTCCCCCAGCACCAGCCGCAGCCGCCCGGACAGCACGTACAGCCACTCGTACCCCTCGTGGCTGCGCGGGTCCGGCTCCAGCTTCCGCTGCGGCTCCAGCACCTTGAACGCCTGCAGACCGCCCGGCTGCCGGGTCAGCGGCCAGTGGGTACGCCCGCCCCGCTCGACCGGCTTCGCACGCACCCGTGGATCGCCGACCGCCGAGGCGCCCACCAGCTCGTCCAGCGGCACCTGGTGGGCCTGCGCGATCGGCAGCAGCAGCTCCAGGGACGGCTTGCGCAGCCCCGACTCCAGCCGCGAGAGCGTGCTCACCGAGATGCCGGTCGCCTCGGACAGCGCCGCGAGGGTGACCTCGCGCTCCTTGCGCAGTCGCCGCAGCCTCGGACCCACACCCGCCAGAACGTCATCGGTACCCATGACGGTCATTGCAGTTTCGGCAAACAGGTTTGTCAATCCCGCAGTGCTCGGGCGACCGTCGGGCGTGGAGGTGGTCACCATGACCGAGAACACCATCGACAGCTGTGAAGTCCTCGTCGTCGGCGGCGGCACCGCCGGCCTGTCCGCCGCGCTGGTGCTCGGCCGGGCCCGGCGCCGCACGCTGGTAGTCGACTCCGGCGAACCGCGCAACGCCCCCGCCGCGCACATGTACGGCTACCTGTCGCGGGACGGCATGCCGCCCGCCGAGTTCCTGGCCGCCGGCCGCGAGGAGATCGCCCGCTACGGCGTGGACCTCGTCCGCGACCGGGCGGTGGACGCCGGCCGCGACGGGGAGCACTTCACGGTCGCCCTGGCGAGCGGCCGGACCGTGCGCGCCCGGCGGCTCGTCGTCACCACCGGGCTGAAGGACGAGCTGCCCGCCGTCCCCGGGGTCGCCGAGCGGTTCGGCCGCGATGTGCTGCACTGCCCGTACTGCCACGGCTGGGAGGTGCGCGACCAGGCCTTCGGCGTGCTCGCCACGTCACCGCTGAGCGTGCACCAGGCGTTGATGGTCTCGCAGTGGTCCGCGGACGTGACGCTCTTCCTGCACACCGTCGCCGAGTCCGAACTGTCCGGCGACGACCTGCGCAGACTCGCCGCGGCCGGGGTCACCACGGTGCCCGGCGAGGTCGCGGGACTGGTCGTCGAGGACGACCGGCTCACCGGCGTACGGCTCACGGACCGCACCGTGCATCCGCGTGAGGCGCTGTTCGTCGCCCCGCGCCCGCTGCCGCGCGGCGGACTGCTCCAGCGGCTGGGCGCCGAGTTCCACGACACCCCGTTCGGCAGCTACCCCGTGGTCGACACCACCGGTCTGACCAGCGTGCCCGGGGTGTGGGCGGCGGGCAACGCCGTCGGCTTCGCCGAGCAGGTCGTCAACGCGGCGAGCGGCGGCTACCGGGCCGGCGCCACGATCAACGGGGACCTGCTGATGACGGACATCGACGCGGCCGTCGCCGCCGGGGTGTAGTCCCGGCGCCGCCGGTGCACTCTGTTTGCATGCTGCTGGCCAGGCTCGCCCAGGTGTCCCGGGAGGTCGCCGCCACCTCGGCACGCTCCCGCAAGACCGCGCTGCTCGCCGCCCTGTTCCGGGACGCGGAGGCGGCCGACGCAGCCGTCGTCATCCCCTATCTGGCGGGACGGCTGCCGCAGGGACGGATCGGCGTCGGCTGGAAGGTGCTCGGCCGGCCGGTCGCCCCGGCCGCCGAGCCCACCCTGACCGTGCGCGACGTGGACGCGCGGCTCACCGAACTCGGCAAGGTCGCCGGACCCGGCTCGCAGGCCGAGCGGGCCCGGCTGGTCGGGGAGCTGATGGGCGCGGCCACCGAGGAGGAGCAGCGGTTCCTGCTGGGGCTGCTGACCGGGGAGGTCCGGCAGGGCGCGCTGGACGCGGCCGCCGTGGAGGGCCTGGCCGCGGCGACCGGTGCGCCGCCCGCCGACGTGCGCCGCGCGGTGATGCTGGCGGGCTCCCTCCAGACGGTGGCCGAGGCGCTGCTCACGGACGGCCCCGCGGCCCTCGACCGCTTCCGGCTGACCGTCGGCCGCCCCGTGCTGCCGATGCTCGCGCACAGCGCGACCTCGGTGGCGGAGGCGGTCGGGAAGCTGGGCGGCTGCGCGGTGGAGGAGAAGCTGGACGGCATCCGCGTCCAGGTCCACCGGGACGGCGACACCGTACGCCTCTACACCCGCACCCTCGACGACATCACCGACCGGCTGCCGGAGGTGACGGCCGCCGCGCTGGAGCTGCGCGGCGAGCGTTTCGTCCTCGACGGCGAGGTCATCGCCTTCGACGCGGACGGCCGGCCGCGCTCCTTCCAGGAGACCGCCGCGCGCGTCGGCTCCCGGGTGGACGTGGCGGCGGTGGCCCGCGCGGTGCCCGTCTCCCCCGTCTTCTTCGACGTCCTGTCGGTCGACGGCCGCGATCTGCTGGACCTGCCGTTCGCCGAGCGGCACGCGGAACTGGCCCGGCTGACGCCCGAGCCGATGCGGGTGCGGCGCGCCCTGGTCGACGGCCCCGACGACCTGCCCGCCGCGGAGGAGTTCCTGGCGAAGACGCTGGCCCGCGGCCACGAGGGCGTGGTGGTCAAGGACCTCGCCGCGCCCTACAGCGCGGGCCGGCGCGGCGCGTCCTGGCTGAAGGTCAAGCCCGTGCACACCCTCGACCTGGTGGTCCTGGCCGCCGAGTGGGGCCACGGCCGCCGCACCGGAAAGCTGTCCAACCTGCACCTCGGCGCGCGGCGCCCGGACGGCTCGTACGCCATGCTCGGCAAGACGTTCAAGGGCATGACCGACGCGATGCTCGCCTGGCAGACCGAGCGCCTGCGACAGCTGGCGGTCTCGGAGGACGCCCAGGTGGTGACCGTGCGCCCGGAACTGGTCGTGGAGATCGCCTACGACGGTCTCCAGCGCTCCACCCGCTACCCGGCCGGCGTCACCCTCCGCTTCGCCCGCGTGGTCCGCTACCGCGAGGACAAGCGGCCGGAGGAGGCCGACACCGTCGAGACCGTGCTCGCCGCGCATCCGGAGGTACGCCCGTGACGACGGCGCGGCGCAGCGCCGGGCTGCTGCTGTACCGGCGCTCCGAGCGCGGCCTCGAGGTGCTGCTCGGGCACATGGGCGGCCCCTATTTCGCCCGGAAGGACGCCGGGGCGTGGACCGTGCCGAAGGGCGAGTACGAGCCGCACGAGCCGGCCTGGGAGGCGGCCCGCCGCGAGTTCCGGGAGGAGCTGGGGCTGCCGCCGCCGGACGGCGAGGCGGTGCCGCTGGGCGAGGTGCGGCAGACCGGCGGCAAGATCGTCACCGTATGGGCGGTGGAGGCGGATCTGGACCCCGGCTCCGTCGATCCGGGCACCTTCACCATGGAGTGGCCGCCGAGAAGCGGCCGCGTCCAGGAGTTCCCGGAGCTGGACCGGGTCCGCTGGTTCGGCCTCGACGACGCCCGGGCCGTGATCGTCAGCGCCCAGGCCGCGTTTCTCGACCGGCTGGCGGAGCACTCGCCCTGAGGAGACGCGCACGCGTTGCGGCCCCCGCCGCCGCGCGCGAAGGTCGAAGCACAGTACCTGCCAGGAGGTCAGCCATGCCCATCGCGACGGTGAACCCGGCGAACGGTGAGACGGTCAAGACGTACGAGGCCATGGGCGCCGAGGAGATCGAACGCCGGCTCCAGCTCGCCGAGGCCACCTTCCGCACCTACCGGACGACGGCCTTCGCCGAGCGCGCCCGGCTGCTGCACCGGGCAGCCGACCTCCTCGACGAGGACCAGCAGGACATCGGGCGGCTGATCACCACCGAGATGGGCAAGCCGGTCAAGCAGGCCCGCGCGGAGGCCGCCAAGTGCGCCAAGGCGATGCACTGGTACGCCGATCACGCCGAGGAGCTGCTGGCCGACGAGGAGCCCGCCGCCTCCGATGTGAAGGACTCCGGTGCCTCCCGGGTGCTGGTGCGCTACCGGCCGCTCGGGCCGGTGCTCGCGGTGATGCCGTGGAACTTCCCGCTGTGGCAGGTCGTGCGGTTCGCGGCGCCCGCGCTGATGGCGGGCAACGTCGGTCTGCTCAAGCACGCCTCCAACGTCCCCGGCACCGCCCTGTACCTGGAGGACCTGTTCCATCGCGCGGGCTTCACCGAGGGCTGCTTCCAGACCCTGCTGATCGGCTCGGCCGCGGTCGACGAGATCCTGCGCGACGAACGCGTCAAGGCGGCCACCCTCACCGGCAGCGAGCCCGCGGGCCGCGCCGTCGCCTCCACCGCCGGCGAGATGATCAAGAAGACGGTGCTGGAGCTGGGCGGCAGCGACCCGTTCGTCGTGATGCCGTCGGCCGACCTCGACCGGGCCGCGGAGGTCGCGGTCAACGCGCGCTGCCAGAACGCCGGGCAGTCGTGCATCGCCGCCAAGCGGTTCATCGTGCACACGGACGTGTACGACGCCTTCGCCGAGCGGTTCGTCGCCGGTATGCGGGCGCTGAGGGTCGGTGACCCGACGGACGAGGAGACCGACGTCGGGCCGCTCTCCAGCGAGCGGGGCCGGGCCGACGTGGAGGAGCTGGTGGACGACGCGGTGCGCGGCGGCGCGGACCTGCTGTGCGGCGGCGAACGGCCGGACGGGCCGGGCTGGTACTACCCGCCGACCGTTCTCGCCGGGATCACCCGCGAGATGCGCATCCACCGCGAGGAGGCGTTCGGGCCGGTCGCCACGCTGTACCGGGCGGGCGATCTGGACGAGGCGGTGCTGATCGCGAACGACTCGCCGTTCGGGCTGAGTTCCAACGTCTGGACCCGGGACGAGGCCGAGGTCGACCGGTTCGTCCGGGACCTGGAGGCGGGCGGGGTGTATGTGAACGGGATGACCGCTTCCCATCCGGCGTTCCCGTTCGGTGGTGTGAAGCGGTCCGGGTACGGGCGTGAGCTGTCCGGGCACGGAATCCGCGAGTTCTGCAACATCACCACCGTTTGGCACGGTGCGTGAGCGGCGCGCGGCTACGATCCCGGTTGTGAACCGCGAAGTGACTCTGCCTCTGATCGTCGACGACCGCGGGACCCTCCAGGTGTCTGCGGCCGATGTGAGCAAGCTGCTGCGGACCGTGGGCGGACGCTGGCTGCATCTGGTGGAGGCCGGGGCGGAGGGGCTGGACGAGGACACCGTGGCGGCTCTGACCATCGAGCTGGCCAAGCTGGCCGACCGCATCGACGTGGCGTGCATCGCGCACAGCAGCGGCGCCGGCGACTAGGAGATGCCGTCGCCGGCGCCGCGGTGCCCCCGGTGTCCGGCTAGCGGATCGGCATCCCCGACAGGGTGCGGGCGATGACCAGGCGCTGGATCTCGCTGGTGCCCTCGAAGATGGTGTAGATGGCGGCGTCCCGGTGCATGCGCTCCACCGGGTACTCCCGGGTGTAGCCGTTGCCGCCGAGGATCTGGATCGCCTGGGCGGTGACCTTCTTCGCCGTCTCGCTGGCGAACAGCTTGGACATCGAGCCCTCGGCCGCGGTGAACGGCTTGCCGTTGACCGCCATCCAGGAGGCCCGCCAGACGAGCAGCCGGGCCGCGTCGATCTGGGTCCGCATGTCGGCCAGCTGGAAGGCGACACCCTGGTTGTCGATGATCGGGCGGCCGAACTGCTCACGGGTCCTGGCGTAGTCGAGGGCGACCTCGTACGCCGCGCGGGCGGTGCCCACCGCCATGGCGCCGACCGCCGGGCGCGAGGCCTCGAAGGTGGCCATGGCCGCGTTCTTCACCCGCTCGCCGCCCGTCCTGGCCCGCTCGCGGGCCCGGGCCAGCCGCTCGTCGAGCTTCTCCTTGCCGCCGAGCAGGCAAGAGCCGGGCACCCGCACGTCCTCCAGGACGACCTCGGCGGTGTGCGAGGCGCGAATGCCGTGCTTCTTGAACTTCTGGCCCTGGGAGAGGCCCGGCGTGTTCGGCGGGACGATGAAGGACGCGTGGCCCTTGGAGCCCAGCTCCGGGTCGACGACCGCGACGACGACGTGGACGTTGGCGATGCCGCCGTTGGTCGCCCAGGTCTTCGTGCCGTTGATCACCCACTCGTCCTTGGCCTCGTCGTAGACGGCGCGGGTGCGCAGGGAGGCGACGTCGGAACCGGCGTCGGGCTCGGAGGAGCAGAACGCGGCGACCTTGACGTCGTTGGCGTCGCCGTACATCTGCGGGATCCAGGTGCCGATCTGCTCCTCGGTGCCGTTGGCGAGGACGCCGACGGCGGCGAGGCCGGTGCCGACGATGGACAGCGCGATGCCCGCGTCGCCCCAGAACAGCTCCTCCATCGCCATCGGGATGCCGAGACCGGTGGCGTCGAAGTACTGCTGGGCGTAGAAGTCGAGGGAGTAGATCCCGACCTTGGCGGCCTCCTGGATGACCGGCCAGGGAGTCTCCTCACGCTCGTCCCATTCGGCGGCCGCGGGGCGGATGACGTCGGCGGCGAAGCCGTGCAGCCAGTCCCGGACCTCCTTCTGTTCGTCGTTGAGCTCCATGGTGAACTCGGCCATGTCCCCTCCAGTGGCGCACATGCTTGTTACTTGCGGTAACCGCAGTCTGTTACCGGCGGGTAGGAAAAGTCAACTCACCAGGCACCCCCGGCAGCCCGTTCGATGCGCCGGTGGTGCCGAGTGTTAGTTTGCGCAAGCGTCACCGATTCAGCACGGGTGGGGAGAGCTCATGGACACCACGCAGCGGACCGAGCAGCAGCGGTCCGCCGACCGCCGACGGCGCGAGCTGCTGGAGGCCGCCGACCGGGTGGTGCTGCGCGACGGGCCGCAGGCCTCGATGAACGCCATCGCCGCGGAGGCGGGCATCACCAAACCGATCCTCTACCGCCACTTCGGCGACAAGGGCGGGCTCTACGCGGCACTGGCCAAGCGGCACACCGACGCGCTGCTGGACTCCCTGCGGGCCGCGCTGGACGCCCCCGCGGACCGGCGCGAGCGGGTCGAGGCCACCTTGGACACCTATCTCGCGGCCATCGAGGCCCGGCCCCAGGTGTACCGCTTCCTGATGCATCCCGCGGAGGGCGGCCAGGCCGGCGACCAGGGCTTCGACGTGGGCAAGAACGCGGCGCCGGTGCTGCGCAGGATGGGCGAGGAGCTGGGCAAGGTCATCGAGGAGCGGGTGGACCTCGGGCCGGACGGCGAGCGGCTGGCCCGCGTGTGGGGGCACGGGATCGTCGGGATGATGCACGCCGCCGGGGACTGGTGGCTGCGCGAACGGCCGTGTCCGCGCGCGGAGTTGGTGCGGAGCATGGCCGATCTGCTGTGGGGGCGGCTGGCCGCCGCCGGGGACCGGGCGGGTGGCCCGGGGTTCTGAGGGACCCGTCCCGGCCGCGGGTGACGCGGTCGGCCGCGCGGTGCCGCGCGCCCCCGGGTGCGTCACACCGGCCGGCGCCAGGACGCCCGGCGCACCTGCTTCATCAGCCGGCGATGGCGCCACCCCGTCACGCGGTCCGCGTACACCCCGCCCTCCAGATGGTCGTACTCGTGCTGGAGGCAGCGCGCGAAGAAGCCCGTGCCGTGGACGGTGACCGGCTCGCCGGTCAGGGTGAAGCCCTCGACGACCGCGTGATCGTACCTCTCCGTGCCCGCCTCCAGCCCCGGCAGGGACAGACAGCCCTCCGGACCCCCGATCACCACCCCGTCCGTCTCCACCAGCCGCGGATTCACCACATGTCCGAGATGCCGGACGTCCTCGTCGTCCGGGCAGTCGTACACGAACACCCGCAGCGGCTCACCCACCTGGTTCGCCGCCAGCCCCACTCCCTGGGCCGCGTACATCGTCGCGAACAAGTCCTCCACGAGGCGGGCCAGTTCGGGGCCGAAGTCGGTGACGTCCTCGCAGCGGGTGCGCAGAACGGGGTCGCCGAGCAGGGTGAGAGGCCGGACGCGCCCGCGGGCGCCCGGGATCGAGCCGTGTCGCATGTCGGCAAGGGTACGGTTCCCTACAGCCCACGCAGGCCGCGCAGGCGTGGGCCGCGATTCGGGAGTGCGAATGGATCTCGATAGGCTGACCACCATCACGTTGCCGACAGGCCCCAGGCGCGGCGCGTACGCAAGGAGGATCGAGAACTGATGGCAGGCAACTCGGACCCGCTCACGCCGCGGGCCAAGCTGGCCGTGACCGCGGGCAAGGCGGTCGCTGCGGCGTCGCGCGCCGCGGGACGCGGCAGCGGTTCGGTGATCGGTGGCCGGGTGGCACTCAAACTCGACCCCGACCTCCTCGCCCGGCTCGCCCAGAACCTGGACGTCGTCCTGGTCTCGGCGACCAACGGCAAGACCACCACCACCCGGCTGATCGCCGAGGCGCTGCGGGCCGCGGGCCCGGTCGTGTCCAACGCGCTCGGCGCCAACATGCCGGCCGGCATCACCTCGGCGCTCGCGGGCAGCTCGGAGGCCCGGTACGGCGTCATCGAGGTCGACGAGAAGTACCTCGCCGGTGTCGCCCGGGACACCGACCCCAAGTGCATCGCCCTGCTCAACCTCTCCCGCGACCAGCTCGACCGCGCCGCGGAGACCCGCATGCTCGCGGAGAACTGGCGCGAGGGACTGGCCGGGTCGAAGGCCGTGATCGTGGCGAACGCGGACGACCCGCTGGTCGTGTGGGCGGCGTCCTCCTCCGCGAACGTGATCTGGGTCGCGGCCGGTCAGATGTGGAAGGACGACGCCTGGTCCTGCCCCGCCTGCGGCGGTGTGATGCAGCGCCCCGGCGACGACTGGTTCTGCGGCGAGTGCGGCTTCCGCCGGCCCACCCCGACCTGGGCGCTCTCCGGCGACCACGTGCTGGACCCGCACGGCTCCGCCTGGCCGATCCACCTCCAGCTGCCGGGCCGCGCCAACAAGGCCAACGCGGCCAGCTCCGCCGCGGTCGCCGCCGTCTTCGGCGTGCCGCCGCAGGTGGCGCTGGAGCGCATGTACCAGGTGCAGGCGGTGGCCGGACGGTACGACGTCGTCCAGTTCCAGGGCCGTGACCTGCGGCTGCTGCTGGCGAAGAACCCGGCCGGCTGGCTGGAGACGTTCTCGCTGATCGACCCGCCGCCCACCCCGGTGATCCTGTCCGTGAACGCGCGCAGCGCCGACGGCACCGACACCTCCTGGCTCTGGGACGTCGACTACACGCGGCTGACCGGCCACCCGATCTTCGTCGTCGGTGACCGCAGACTGGACCTGGCGGTGCGGCTGGAGGTCGCGAACCAGCACTTCCAGGTCTGCGAGAACCTCGATCAGGCCGTGCAGCTGTGCCCGCCCGGCCGGATCGAGGTCATCGCGAACTACACCGCGTTCCAGGACCTGCGCCGCCGCGTCGGCAACTGACCAGCCGTAAGGACAGTGACTTCATGAGCGACAACCAACTGCGGGTCGTCTGGGTCTATCCGGACCTGCTGAGCACCTACGGCGACCAGGGCAACGTCCTCGTCGTCGAGCGCCGGGCGCGGCAGCGTGGCCTGGACGTGGCGCGGCTCGACGTGCGCAGCGACCAGCCCATCCCGACCTCCGGGGACATCTACCTGATCGGCGGCGGCGAGGACCGGCCGCAGCGGCTCGCGGCCGAGCGGCTGCGCCGGGACGGCGGCCTGGAGCGGGCGGTGGGGAACGGCGCGATCGTGTTCTCCGTGTGCGCCGGCTACCAGATCCTCGGCCACGAGTTCATCAACGACCTCGGCCAGCGGGAACCGGGCCTCGGCCTGCTGGACGTGGTCTCGGTGCGCGGTGAGGGCGCGCGGTGCGTCGGTGACGTGCTCGCCGACATCAACCCGCAGCTCGGCCTGCCCCCGCTGACCGGCTTCGAGAACCACCAGGGCGTCACCCACCTCGGTCCGACGGCCCGTCCCTTCGCCCAGGTCCGCCTGGGCAACGGCAACGGCACCGGCGACGGCACGGAGGGCGCGTTCAACGAGACCGTGTTCGGCACGTACATGCACGGTCCCGTGCTCGCCCGCAACCCGCTCATCGCGGACCTGCTGCTGAAGCTGGCGCTCGATGTGAACGCGCTGCCGCCGACGGACGACCGCTGGTACGAGGCGCTCCGCAACGAGCGCATCGCGGCGGCGCAGCAGCCTGCGTGAACCGGTACGTAACCGACAGTTCAACAGCCCGTCTGACGGCGCGTCCGCACAGGTGAGCGGGGTCGTCCAGCAGGCGGACGCACGGTTCGGCCCCGCCCCCCTGTGCCGCTAGGGTGGCGGGGATTCCCGCCGGACAACGTGGTCCGGTCCCCGGCCCACGTTGAGAAGGTATTTCGGGCTATGCGCATTGGTGTCCTCACGTCCGGCGGCGACTGCCCCGGCCTGAACGCCGTCATCCGGTCCGTCGTGCACCGTGCCGTCGCCGACCACGGCGACGAGGTCATCGGTTTCCGGGACGGCTGGAAAGGCCTCCTGGAGTGCGACTATCTGAAGCTCGACCTGGACGCGGTCGGCGGCATCCTCGCCCGCGGCGGCACCATCCTCGGCTCCTCCCGGGTCCGCCCCGAGCATCTGCGGGACGGTGTGGAGCGCGCCAAGGGCCATGTCGCCGAGCTGGGTCTCGACGCGATCATCCCGATCGGCGGTGAGGGCACGCTGAAGGCGGCCCGGCTGCTGTCGGACAACGGCCTGCCGATCGTGGGCGTGCCGAAGACCATCGACAACGACATCGCCGTCACCGACGTCACCTTCGGCTTCGACACGGCCGTCGGTGTCGCCACGGAGGCCCTGGACCGGCTGAAGACCACCGCCGAGTCCCACCAGCGGGTGCTGATCGTCGAGGTCATGGGCCGGCACACCGGCTGGATCGCGCTGCACTCCGGGATGGCGGCCGGCGCGCACGCCATCGTGGTGCCGGAGCGGCCGTTCGACATCGACGAGCTGACCGCGCGGGTCGGCGAGCGGTTCGAGGCGGGCAAGCGGTTCGCCATCGTTGTCGCGGCGGAGGGGGCCAAGCCGAAGCCCGGCTCCATGACCTTCGACGAGGGCGGCAAGGACATCTACGGCCACGAGCGGTTCGCCGGGATAGCCCGTCAGCTCTCCGTCGAGCTGGAGCAGCGGCTCGGCAAGGAGGCCCGCCCGGTCATCCTCGGGCACGTCCAGCGCGGCGGCACGCCCACGGCGTACGACCGGGTGCTGGCGACGCGGTTCGGGTGGCACGCGGTGGAGGCTGTGCACCGCGGAGAGTTCGGGCAGATGACGGCGTTGCGGGGCACCGACATCGTGATGGTGCCGCTCGCCGAGGCCGTGGAGACGCTGAAGACCGTTCCGGACGAGCGGTACGCGGAAGCGGAGTGCGTGCTCTAGCCGTCCGGCGGGTGCGGGTCGTGTGTGGTCGCTCGCGCCCCTGAGGCGAGTATGCGTGCCCCCGGTCATGAGTGCGGCCGGGGGCAGCTCTACTCTTGTGGGCGGACATCAGCACAAACCCCCCACGAAACAGGAGCCGGCGGATGGATCACAGCGGGCACGGCATGACCATGGATCTGCCGCCGTTCACGCTGGCACGGGGGCTGCAGTGGTCGGCGGACCCGTTCTTCCTCGTCGCCTGCCTGCTGGGGCTGGCGCTCTACGGCTGGGGTGTCGTCCGGCTGACCCGGCGCGGCGACAAGTGGCCGGTCGGCCGGACCGCCTTCTTCGCCGCCGGTGTGCTGAGCATCGGTCTGATGATGAACACCAAGCTGAACGACTACGGCATGGTCATGTTCAGCGTGCACATGGTGCAGCACATGGTGATCAGCATGCTCTCGCCGATCCTGGTCCTGCTGGGCGCCCCGATCACGCTGGCGCTGCGGGCGCTGCCGCCGGCGGGGCGGGGCCGCAAGGGGCCGCGTGAGCTGCTGCTGATGCTGCTGCACAGCCGGTACATGCGGATCGTCACCCATCCGGTGTTCACCATCCCGCTGTTCATCGCCAGCCTCTACGCGCTGTACTTCACGCCGCTGTTCGACTTCCTGATGGGCTCCAAGCCGGGGCACATCGCGATGATGGTGCACTTCCTCGCCGTGGGCGTGGTGTTCTTCTGGCCGATCATGGGCGTGGACCCGGGGCCGCACCGGCCCGGCTATCTGATGCGGATGCTGGAGCTGTTCGCGGGCATGCCGTTCCACGCGTTCTTCGGCATCGCGCTGATGATGGCCTCCCAGCCGATGGTGACCACCTACGCCGATCCGCCCGCCTCCCTCGGCATCGATCCGCTCTCCGACCAGAACGCGGCCGGCGGCATCGCCTGGGCGTTCAGCGAGATCCCGTCCGTGCTGGTGCTGATCGTGCTGCTGTTCCAGTGGTACGGCTCGGAGCAGCGGCAGGCCAAGCGCAAGGACCGGGCCGCCGACCGGGACGGCGACAAGGAGCTGGAGGCGTACAACGCCTATCTGGCCTCCCTGAACACCCAGGGCCGCTGACCTCCTCACCCCGCCGGCCGAGAGGCCGTACCCGGGGAAAGCCGGGACGAATCCCGCCGTCCAGGTCGCACGGAGGCAGAACCGGGGCACCATGGAGGTGGACGACCCATGAGGAGGGTGTTGCGATGCCCGGTTCCACGGACAGCTCCACGAAGACCATGGGGGTGCTCACCGTCGGCGGGCTCGTCATGGTGACGGCCTACACGGTGGCGCTCGGCAGCAACGGCTGGCTGTGGTTCGGCTGGGTGGTGCTGGGCCTGATCACGCTCGCCATGGTGGCCACCCGCAGCACCTGACCGGTCCGGCCCGCTCCTACTCCCGGGCGAGACGCCCCGCCGAGTGCACGCCCGGCTGGTACTTCGGCAGCCGGGCGGTGATCTTCATGCCCGCGCCGACGGCGGTCTCGATGACGAGGCCGTACTCGTCGCCGTAGACCTGGCGGAGCCGGTCGTCGACGTTGGACAGGCCGATCCCGCCGGACGGGCTGGCCTCGCCCGCGAGGATGCGGCGCAGCACTGCGGGGTCCATGCCGGCGCCGTCGTCCTCGATGACCACCAGCGCCTCGGCGCCCGCGTCCTGGGCGGTGAGGCTGATGTGGCAGGTGTCGGCCTTGCCCTCCAGGCCATGTTTCACGGCGTTCTCCACCAAGGGCTGGAGGCAGAGGAAGGGCAGGGTGACCGGCAGCACCTCGGGGGCGATCTGGAGGGTCACCGAGAGCCGGTCGCCGAAGCGGGCGCGGACCAGCGCCAGGTAGTGGTCGATGGCGTGCAGTTCGTCGGCGAGGGTGGTGAAGTCGCCGTGCCGTCGGAACGAGTAGCGGGTGAAGTCGGCGAACTCCAGCAGCAGCTCGCGGGCGCGTTCGGGATCGGTGCGGACGAACGAGGCGATCACCGCGAGCGAGTTGAAGATGAAGTGCGGGGAGATCTGGGCGCGCAGGGCCTTGATCTCGGCCTCGATGAGCCGGGTGCGGGAGCGGTCGAGGTCGGCGAGTTCGAGCTGGACGGAGACCCAGCGGGCGACCTCGGCGGCGGCCCGGACCAGTACGGCGGACTCGCGCGGCGCGCAGGCGACGAGGGCGCCGTGCACCCGGTCGTCGACGGTGAGCGGGGCGACGACGGCCCAGCGCAGGGGGCAGTCGGGGGTGTCGCAGCTGAGCCGGAAGGCCTCGCCGCGGCCGGTCTCCAGCGGGCCGGCGAGCCGTTCCACGATCTCGGCCCGGTGGTGGCCGCCCACGCCGTCCCAGGCGAGGACGTGGCTGTCGTCGGTGAGGCACAGCGCGTCCGTGCCGAGCAGGGTGCGCAGCCGGCGGGCCGACTTGCGGGCGGTCTCCTCGGTGAGTCCGGCGCGCAGCGGGGGTGCCGCCAGGGAGGCGGTGTGCAGGGTCTGGAAGGTGGCGTGCTCGACCGGCGTGCCGAGGCCGCCCAGGTCGTGGGTGCGGGGGCGGGCGGTGCGCCGGCCGAGCCAGAAACCGGCGGCGAGCAGCGGCAGCACGGCCACGCAGAGCCCGGCGAGGAAGCCGATCACGCCTTGACCTCCGTACGCAGCTGTTCCGGCAGGTGGAAGCGGGCCAGGATGGCGGCGGTGCCGGCCGGTACGCGCGCCGGGGTGGCCAGGGACACCAGCACCATGGTGAGGAAGCTCAGCGGCACCGACCACAGCGCGGGCCAGGCGAGCAGGGCGTGCAGCGGGCCGCCGCCCGGGAAGCCGGCCATGGTGGCGGCCACCGCGACGAACGCCGAGCCGCCGCCGACGAGCATGCCGGCGGCCGCGCCGGGCGGGGTGAGCCGGCGCCACCAGATGCCGAGGACGAGCAGCGGGCAGAAGGAGGAGGCCGAGACCGCGAAGGCGAGGCCGACGGCGTCGGCGACCGGCAGTCCGCCGACGAGGACGCTCGCCGCGAGCGGGGCGGCCATGGCGAGCAGGGTGCCCAGCCGGAAGTGCCGGACGCCGCGTGAGGGCAGCACGTCCTGGGTGAGCACCCCGGCGACGGCCATGGCGAGCCCTGAGGCGGTGGACAGGAAGGCGGCGAAGGCGCCGCCGGCGAGCAGCGCGCCGAGGAGGTCGCCGCCGACGCCGCCGATCATGCGGCCGGGCAGCAGCAGGACGGCCGCGTCGGCGTCCCCGGTGAGGGTGAGTTCGGGGGCGTAGAGGCGTCCGAGGGCGCCGTAGACCGGGGGCAGCAGGTAGAACGCGCCGATCAGGCCGAGGACGGCGACGGTGGTGCGGCGGGCGGCGACGCCGTGCGGGCTGGTGTAGAAGCGGACGACGACGTGCGGCAGGCCCATGGTGCCGAGGAAGGTGGCGAGGATCAGTCCGTACGTGGCGTACAGCGGGCGTTCCTCGCGGCCGGCGGCGAGCGAGGTCGACATGCCGCCGTTGCTGCCGCGGTCGGCGGCGGGTACGGGGGTGCCGGCGGCGAAGGTGAGGCGGGTGCCGCGTTCGATGCGGTGGGTGCCGGCGGGCAGGCGGATCTCGGTGCCGGGGTGGGCGCGGCCGTCGATGACACCGTCGGCGGTGACCGTGAGCGGCCGGTCGAGGCGCAGGTCGAGGGTGGCGTCGACGCGGACGGAGCGCTGTTCGCGGAAGGCGGCGGGTTCGTCGAAGGCGCGGACGGGGGCGCCGTCGGCCTGCCAGGCGAGGAACAGGAAGAACACCGGAACGAGCAGTGCGGTCAGCTTCAGCCAGTACTGGAAGGCCTGGACGAAGGTGATGCTGCGCATGCCGCCCGCGGCGACGATGGCGACCACGACGACGGCGACGATGATCCCGCCGAGCCAGTCCGGCGCCCCCGTCAGCACGGTCAGGGTGAGTCCCGCGCCCTGGAGCTGGGGCAGCAGGTAGAGCCAGCCGACGCCGACGACGAAGGCGCCGGCGAGCCTGCGCACCGCCTGCGAGGCGAGCCGGGCCTCGGCGAAGTCGGGCAGTGTGTAGGCGCCGGAGCGGCGCAGCGGGGCGGCGACGAAGAGCAGCAGGACGAGGTAGCCGGCGGTGTAGCCGACCGGGTACCAGAGCATGTCGGGGCCCTGCACCAGGACGAGGCCAGCGATGCCGAGGAAGGAGGCGGCGGACAGGTACTCGCCGCTGATGGCGGCCGCGTTCAGGCGTGGTCCGACGGTGCGGGAGGCGACGTAGAAGTCAGAGGTGGTGCGGGAGATGCGCAGGCCGAAGGCGCCGACCAGGACGGTCGCGAGGACGACCAGGGCGACGGCGGGGACGGCGTAGGTGGAGTTCACGGCGGGCGGGTCCGGTCAGCGGTCCTCGACCAGGCGGACGAAGTCGCGTTCGTTGCGTTCGGCGCGGCGGACGTACCAGCGGGCGAGCAGGACCAGCGGGGCGTAGAGGCAGAAGCCGAGCACCAGCCACTGCAGGCGGCCCGCGTCCGGGGCCGCGGCGAACACCAGCGGCAGCGGGCCGATCAGCAGGACGAGGACGGCGCACACGGCGAGCGCGGCGCGCAGCTGGCTGCGCATCAGGGAGCGGACGTAGGTGTGGCCGAGGGTGGTCTGCTCGTCGATCTCGGTGCGCGGGTGGTAGGCGCCGGGGGCGTGGACGCGGCGGGGCGGGCCGGTGACGACGACCCGGCGGTCGGCGGGGGTCTGCGGCACGGTCACGGCCTCCTCATCAGCAGGTCCCGCAGTTCTCGGGCGTGACGGCGGCTGACCTGGAGTTCCTCGGCGCCGACCAGGACGCTGACGGTGCCCGCGTCCAGGCGGAGTTCGCCGATGTGGCGCAGGGCGACGAGGTGGCGGCGGTGGATGCGGACGAAGCCGCGGGAGCGCCAGCGCTCCTCCAGGGTGGACAGCGGGATGCGGACCAGGTGGCTGCCGCCCTGGCCGGTGTGGAGGCGGGCGTAGTCGCCCTGGGCCTCGACGTGGGTGATGTCGTCGACGGCGACGAAGCGGGTCACGCCGCCGAGTTCGACGGGTATCTGGTCGGGGTCGGGTTCGCTCACCGGGATGTGCGGGGCGCCGCCGCCGCGTTCGGCGGCGCGGCGCACGGCCTCGGCGAGGCGTTCCTTGCGGACGGGTTTGAGGACGTAGTCGACCGCCTTGAGGTCGAAGGCCTGGACGGCGAAGTCCTCGTGGGCGGTGACGAAGACGATGAGCGGCGGGTCGGCGAAGCCGGTGAGCAGCCGGGCGAGGTCGAGGCCGTCGAGGCCGGGCATCTGGATGTCGAGGAAGACCACGTCGATGGCCTCGGGGCCGTCGGGGCCGGACTCCAGGGCGCGGTTGATGCGGCGCAGCGCCTCGGTGGCGTCGCCGGCTCCCTCGGCGCTGCCGATGCGGGGATCGGCGTGCAGGAGGTAGAGCAGTTCCTCCAGCGAGGGGCGTTCGTCGTCGACAGCCAGGGCACGCAGCATGAACCCGGAGTGTAGGAGTAATTCGTACGCCTGCACACGTGCCGAGGTGTGCGCGTTCCGGGACGTTCCCGCTGGATACAGTGCCGCCATGAACAGCAGGCCGGCACCGTTCGACGAGCTCGACCGGAAGATCATCACCGCGCTGATGGCGAACGCGCGGACCAGTTTCGCGGAGATCGGCGCGGCGGTCGGCCTGTCCGCCACGGCGGTGAAGCGCCGGGTGGACCGGTTGCGGGAGGCCGGGGTGATCACCGGGTTCACGGCGACGGTGAAGCCGTCGGCACTGGGCTGGCGTACGGAGGCGTACGTCGAGGTGTACTGCGAGGGCGCGGCGCCGCCGCGGCGGCTGGCGGAGGTGGTGCGCAACCATCCGGAGATCACCGCGGCGATGACGGTGACGGGGGGCGCGGACGCGCTGCTGCATGTGCGGGCTCGGGACGTGGAGCACTTCGAGGAGGTGCTGGAGCGGATCCGGACGGAGCCGTTCATCCGCAAGACGATCAGTGTGATGGTGCTGTCCCATCTGATCCCCGAGAGCCCGGAGGCCGGCGCGAGCCAGCCGGCGCCCAGGGGCGCTCCACAGGGCGCAGCAGACGTGCGTCTGCCCTGATCAGGACGCAGCATTTCTGCGTGAACGCGCAGCTTTCGTCGCTTGTCGTTCGTCCGCGTGGCTTTCTACCGTGGTGTCAACCCTCAGTCGACACCGCAGGAAGCGGAGGAACCCCTCTGTGTCCGAAAGTCGTGTGGCGCGTCGGCGGCGCTTCCTCGTCTGCGAACCCAGACACTTCGCCGTGCAGTACGCGATCAATCCCTGGATGCATCCCGATGTCCGGGTCGACGTCGACCTCGCCCACGAGCAGTGGCAGGCGCTGATCGGCGCCTACCGCGCGCACGGCCACGCGGTCGACGCCGTGGAGCCGGTGCCCGGACTGCCGGACATGGTCTTCGCCGCGAACTCGGCGGTCGTCGTCGGCGGCCGCGTCTTCGGCTCCCTCTTCCACGCTCCGGAGCGCCGTCCGGAGTCCGCGCACTACGAGACCTGGTTCAGGACGGCGGGCTACGACGTGCACCGGCCGGAGTCGGTGTGCGAGGGCGAGGGCGACCTGGTCTGGACGGGCCGGTACGTGCTGGCCGGCACGGGGTTCCGGACGACCCGTGAGGCGCACCGCGAGGCGCAGGAGTTCTTCGGCCACCCGGTGATCAGCCTGACGCTGGTGGACCCGTACTTCTACCACCTGGACACGGCGCTGTTCGTGCTCGACGACTCCGCCGACGGCAACAACATCGTGTACTACCCGGAGGCGTTCTCCCCGGGCAGCCGCGCGGTGCTGGAGCGGCTGTTCCCGGACGCGGTGCTCGCCGGCCGCGAGGACGCGATGACCTTCGGGCTGAACTCGGTGTCCGACGGCCGCCATGTCTTCATCGCACCGCGGGCCGAGGCGCTGGCCGCCCGGCTCGACGACCACGGCTACGTCCCCGTCGCCGTCGACCTGTCGGAGTTCCACAAGGCCGGCGGCGGCATCAAGTGCTGCACTCAGGAGATCCGTTCATGACCGCACCCGCCCGCACCGCCCGTGACTCCGCCGAGCTGATCGCCGCGGAGCAGCCCGTCCTCGCCCACAACTACCACCCGCTGCCCGTGGTCGTGGCCCGTGCCGAGGGCAGCTGGGTGGAGGACGTCGAGGGCCGCCGCTACCTGGACATGCTGGCCGGCTACTCGGCCCTGAACTTCGGCCACCGGCACCCGGCGCTGATCGAGGCCGCCCACCGCCAGCTGGACCGGCTGACGCTGACCTCCCGCGCCTTCCACCACGACCGGCTCGCCGGCTTCGCCGAGCGGCTGGCCGAGTTGACCGGCCTCGACATGGTGCTGCCGATGAACACCGGCGCGGAGGCGGTGGAGAGCGGCATCAAGGTGGCCCGCAAGTGGGCGTACGACGTCAAGGGCGTCCCCGCCGACCGGGCGACGATCGTGGTCGCGGCGGAGAACTTCCACGGCCGGACGACGACGATCGTCAGCTTCTCCACGGACGAGACGGCCCGGTCGGGCTTCGGCCCCTTCACGCCCGGCTTCCGGATCGTGCCGTACAACGACCTGGCGGCGCTGGAGGCGGCGGTCGACGAGACCACCGCGGCGGTGCTGATCGAGCCGATCCAGGGCGAGGCGGGCGTCGTCGTCCCCGACGACGGCTATCTGGCCGGAGTCCGTGAGCTGACCCGCCGCGCGGGCTGTCTGTTCATCGCCGACGAGATCCAGTCCGGGCTCGGCCGCACCGGCCGCACCCTCGCCGTCGAGCACGAGGACGTCGTCCCGGACGTGGTGCTGCTCGGCAAGGCGCTGGGCGGCGGCATCGTCCCGGTGTCGGCGGTGGTCGCCCGCCGCGAGGTGCTGAGCGTGCTGCATCCCGGGGAGCACGGCTCCACCTTCGGCGGCAACCCGCTCGCCGCCGCGGTCGGCACGGCCGTCGTCGAACTGCTGGAGACCGGCGAGTTCCAGCGCCGGGCGGCCGAGCTGGGCGTGGTCCTGCGCGGCGGTCTCACCGAGCTGGTCGGCAGGGGCGTGCTCGGCTTCCGGGCCCGCGGGCTGTGGGCGGGCGTCGACATCGACCCGGCCATCGGCACCGGCCGTGACATCAGCGAGCGGCTGATGCGCGAGGGCGTCCTCGTCAAGGACACCCACGGCTCGACGATCCGCCTGGCTCCTCCGCTGACCGTCACCGGGGAGGAACTGCGTTCGGCGATCGGGGCGTTGGAGAAGGTGCTGGCCGAGGGCTGAGGCCCGGACGGGCGGGGTGGGGGCCGTGCGGCACGGCCCCCACCCCGCTATCGGCGGTTGCGCCGCCGCGGCCGCCAGGGCAGCCAGTTGGCGCCGGCCTCGATGACGTCCACGGCGTCCTTGCGCTCGGCGCGGAACAGCCCGATCACCACCGTCAGGAACGCGGCGGCCACCAGGAGGCCGAACGCCAGACCGATCACCACCAGCCCGTGGTCGGGCAGCCCGTACACGAACTCCATGAGCATGTGCTGTCTTCTCCAGGCCGCGGACCGGGCGCGACCTCAGAGTGCGACGAGGTTCACGCTGCGAGGGCGAGGGGCGGCACGCTTCGGGACCCGGTCTCCCCGAACGGCCGCACGCGTCGGCCGCATGGTGGCGCGTTGCGGGTGCCGGCGCTCCGCAGGGCCGTACGGAGGAACACGCGTCCCCGGCAGCCGACGGCGTCGAGCCGGTCCCGGTGGCGGGTCAGGATCGACCCGCGCAGCCGGATCAGCGCCAGCAGCGCGGCCTTGAGGTGCCGCCGGGCGAAACGGCCGAGGCCGACGACGCGGCCGGCGAGGGCGAGGGCGCGCTGCCAGGTCAGGGGGCGGCCGCCGGTGCGCACCAGCTCCACGGCGAGGGCTTCGTCGATGCGCTCGGCCACGGGGAGCAGCTGGTCGCGGGCGAGGACGCGCGGCCGGGGCAGGAGGTCGAGGAGGTTCGACGCGCCGGCGACCAGGTGGGCGAGGAGGGTGGCCTTGCCCTGGCCGGCCCGCCCCGTGATCAGTCCCACGTGCCCGGACAGGTCAGCCCGGTGGTCCAGCTGCCGCCAGGCCCGCTCGGCCCGGTTCAGGCGGTCGAGGGCGGCGGCGGCCCGGACGGTCGACTTGGCCTGCACGAGCAGCACCTGATGGCCGGACAGGCAGACGAGGTCGACACCCGAGTCGTGGGCGCCGGCGGGCGGCCGGAGCACGGCCGCGGGCGCGCGGGGCGGCACGGCCATGTTCCGGTGACACCTGCTCAGGGACCGCCGGTGCGCGTCGGTGCGGACCGTCCGTCCGTCACGCCCTTCGGCGAGGAAACGCACGCACGACGACACCCGCGCCCTTCCGGGTGGAGTGGGTGGACGCCTGCCGGGGCCGGGCGGCGGGAAGGGAAGGTACTGGTGGTACACCGTCCGCCCCCTTCCCATCGATCGCCGTCTCCTCAAAGATACCGGCAGCCCCTGACAGGGAGGAGCATCCCTTGTTCTACCGCCTGCTGAAGTACGTGCTGTTGGGACCGTTGCTCAGGATGGTCTTCCGGCCGCGGATCGAAGGGCTGGAGCATGTGCCGGCGTCGGGGGCGGGGATCGTCGCCGGGAACCATCTGTCGTTCTCGGACCACTTCCTGATGCCGGCGGTGCTGAAACGGCGGATCACCTTCCTGGCGAAGGCCGAGTACTTCACCGGGCCCGGGGTGAAGGGACGGCTCACCGCGGCGTTCTTCCGCAGCGCGGGGCAGATCCCGGTGGACCGGTCGGGCAAGGACGCGGGTCAGGCGGCGATCCGGGAGGGGCTCGGGGTGCTGGCGCGCGGGGAGCTGCTCGGGATCTATCCGGAGGGCACGCGCTCGCACGACGGACGGCTCTACAAGGGCAAGGTCGGGGTCGCGGTGATGGCGCTGAAGGCCGGGGTGCCGGTGGTGCCGTGCGCGATGATCGGCACGTTCGAGGCGCAGCCGCCGGGCCGGAAGCTGCCCCGCGTGCATCCGGTGCGGATCCGGTTCGGGGAGCCGCTGGACTTTTCGCGCTACGCCGGGATGGAGGGCGAGAAGGCGGTCCTGCGGGCCGTCACGGACGAGATCATGTACGCGATCCTGGCGCTGTCGGGGCAGGAGTACGTCGACCGGTACGCCGCGGATGTGAAGGCCGAGGTGGCCGCCGCCAAGGAGCGCAGGTTCCGGCGCGCGCCACGGAGTTGACCGCCGGCGGCGCGGGCCGCCGAGCGGTGAGGGCGCCGAGCGGTGAGGGGCGACCGGTCGTGAACCGGGCCGCCCCTCAGCTCGTACGGTCGCCGGTTACGGCTTGGGCGTGGCGTGCGGGGCGCAGGTCACGTCCTGGGCGTCCAGCTTGCCGGTGAGCAGGTAGGCGTCGACCCGCTCGTTGATGCAGGAGTTGACGAGGCTGGTCACGCCGTGGGAGCCGGCGTTCTTCTCGGTGATCAGGCGGGAGCCCTTGAAACGCTTGTGCAGTTCGACGCCGCCGCCGTAGGGCGTGGCCGCGTCGCGCTCGGCCTGGACGATGAGCACCGGCGGCAGGCCCTTGCCGGTCTTCACGTCGACCGGGGTCTGCTGCTTGACCGGCCAGGTCGCGCAGGGCAGGTTCATCCAGGCGTTGGCCCAGGTGAGGAACGGGTAGTCGCGGTGCAGCCGGGTGTTGTCGCGGTCCCAGCGCTGCCAGCTCGTGGGCCACTTGGCGTCGGCGCACTCGACGGCGGTGTAGACGGCGTTGCCGTTCTCGGAGGAGGCGTTGCCCGCGGTGTCGGACAGGTCCGGGGCGGCGGCGTCGACCAGGGCCTGGGTGTCACCGGCGAAGTAGGCGCTGAACACCGAGGCGACCGGCGCCCAGGACGAGTCGTAGTACGGGGCGCTCTGGAAGAAGCCGATCAGCTCGGCCGGGCCGACGAGGCCGCCGATGGGCTGCTTCTTCGCGGTGGCGCGCAGCTGGAGCCACTTGTCCTGGACCTCGGCGCGGGTGGTGCCGAGGTGGTAGGTGGCGTCGTTGGCGGCGACCCAGTCCTGCCAGTCCTGCCAGCGGGTCTCGAAGGCGACGTCCTGGTCGAGGTTGGCCTGGTACCAGATCTTCTCGCGGGACGGGTTGACCACGCTGTCGGTGATCATGCGGCGGACGTGGCCCGGGAAGAGCGTGCCGTAGACGGCGCCGAGGTAGGTGCCGTAGGAGACGCCGAGGAAGTTGAGCTTCTTCTCGCCGAGCGCGGCACGGATGACGTCGAGGTCCCGCGCGGTGTTCGGGGTGGTCATGTGCGGCAGCATGGCGCCGCTGCGCTCGTAGCAGCCCTCGGCGTACTCGCGGGCCAGCTTGCGCTGGGCGAGCTTGTCGGCCTCGGAGTCGGGCACCGGGTCCGCCTTGGGTGCCTTGACGAACTCCTGCGGGTCGACGCAGGAGATGGGTGCCGACTTGCCGACGCCGCGCGGGTCGAAGCCCACGAAGTCGTACGCCTTGGCCACGTTCGCCCAGACCGGGGCCTTGGTGGTGACGCGGCGCGGGAAGCGGAGCCCGGAGCCGCCGGGGCCGCCCGGGTTGTAGACGAGGGCGCCCTGCCGCTCGGTCTTGGTGCCGGTGTTGCCGATGCGGTCGACGGCGAGCTTGATCTGCTTGCCGTGGGGCTTGGCGTAGTCGAGCGGCACGGTGACCCAGCCGCACTGGATCGGCTTCTCCAGGCCCCATTCGGCGGGGCAGTCCTGCCAGTCGATGCCCTGTCGCGCGGCGCGTTCCGCCGCGAGCGCGACGCCCCGGGCCTCTCGGTCCTGACCGTGGCCGGCCTGGGCGGCGACCCGGTCGGTGCCGGTCGTGGCGCCCGCGTCCGCGCTGGCCGTGGGCGCGGCGACGGCGCCGGCTATCAGGGTGGCCGCGACGAGCACTCCGGCCGAACCGGGTGCCGCCGTACGCCTGTTCGGTCTATTGTCCCTCAAGTGGGGCCTCCCCCTACATCGTTGCGATGACTACGGGGGATCCTGGCGGCTCCGCGCTCGTCGGCGACAGGGTGGTCCGGCTTTCTTTGCCAATCCGATAACCGGATAACCCCATCCCGCTGAGCGGAACGCTAGGGCCTGTCGCGGCCCTGGCCGAGCTCCGCCAGCGCCGCATCCAGCAGCCGGCGCAGCCGCAGCGCGTCCGGCGCCACCGCGCTCACCAGCACGGCCGGCCCGGCCAGCGGCATCAGCGCGGCCCCCTCCCCCAGCGTCCGCGCCGCCACCGGCTGTGCGCCGAACTCCGGCCCGGCGACGACCAGTTGACCCACGGCCCGGTGCCCGCCGAGCCCGGCCGGGCCGTCCCAGCCGCCCGGCGCGCCGGGCCCGCAGGCCAGCTCCTGGTCGAGCACGGCCCGCCCGTCGACCCGCACGGTCAGCCGGCTGGTGAGCCGCCCCGGCTGCTCCCCCACCCGCCCGAGCACCTGCTCCTCACGCAGCACCAGCCGCGCCGACGCGGCCAGGTCGACCCGGGTCCGCACGGTCAGCTCGCTGTGCGCGACGGAGATCAACTGCTCCGGCAGCCAGTGCAGTTCGGCGCCGTCGGCGACGGCGAGCCGTACGTCGTAGCGGGCCTCGCCCTTGGCCTGGCCGGGCAGCGCGATGGTGGCGGCCGCCGAGCCGACGCGCAGCCGGGCGCCCTCGGCCACCTCCGCGTCCACGGTGAAGTGGTCACCGCCCAGCGGCCCGCTCATCGCCCCGACGAGCATCACCCGGGCCGCCTCGCCGCTGCTCCGGGTCCGTCGCAGCGCCAGCGGGCCCTCGCCCGCGAGCACCGGCAGCGCCGTACCGCCCCGGCCGTCGTCCACGGCCCGGATGCGCGCGGTGGCCCGTACTCCGCCGGTCGCGGTCATGCCGTCCACGCGGCGAGCCGCGCGCGCACCCAGCCGGCGACGTCCGTCACACCGCTCTCGCTCCGCAGCGACTGGAGGACGACCGGCAGTTCGGCGCGCTGCGCCTTGGCGTCCGCCGCCATCCGGGCGAGGTCGGAGCCGACGTACGGCGCGAGGTCGGTCTTGTTGATCACCAGCAGGTCGGCGGTGGTGACACCCGGCCCGCCCTTGCGCGGGATGTCGTCGCCGCCCGCCACGTCGATCACGAAGATCTGCGCGTCCACGAGCCCCTTGGAGAAGGTCGCGGTGAGGTTGTCGCCGCCGGACTCCACCAGGATCAGGTCGAGCGGCCCGACCTCGTCCTCCAGGTCCTCCACCGCCTCCAGATTGGCGGAGATGTCGTCCCGGATGGCGGTGTGCGGGCAGGCGCCCGTCTCCACCGCGGTGATCCGCTCCGGCGGCAGCACGGCCTCCCGCAGCAGGAACTCGGCGTCCTCCCGGGTGTAGATGTCGTTGGTGACGACGGCCAGCGACAGCTCGTCGCGCAGGGCCCGGCAGAGCGCCGCGACGGTGGCGGTCTTCCCGGACCCGACGGGCCCGCCGAGCCCGATCCGCAGCGCCCGGCGGCGCCCGTCCGGCCGGTGCGCGTCCGCGCTGACGGCGGCGGGGCCGTCGTGGGAGTGGTCGAGGTGCATGGCGGCTCCTGTTTCTCGCGGTGCCTCGGTCAGGTACTCGCGGTGCCTTGGTCAGAGGTGTCCGTCCGGGCCGGACAGGGGTACGGGAAGCGGCGCTCCGGGCCTACGACGCGAAGAGCCGGACGGCCCACGCGGCATGCCGCTCGGCCCCGATCTCCAGCAGCGGGGCGGACGGTGCGGGCAGCGCGTCGACGCCCTCGGCGACGGCCTCCCGAGCCGCGCCGACCGCCTGGTCCACGACGCGGTCCAGCTCCGGCGCCAGCCGGGCCAGCACCCCGGTCGCGTCGAAGGGGTCGAGGCTGAGCAGCCGGACGACCGCGCTCGCGGGCCCGCTCACGCTCTCGTACACCGCGCAGTACGCGGCGTCCGCCGCCCCGAGTCCCGCCGCCCGCGCCGTGAGCCCGAGCACCACCGGCTGATGCGCGCCCTTGGGGAACGCGCTGGCCAGGGCGTCGAGTTCGGCCGACGGCCAGGTGGCCCGCGCCGCCCGCGTCAGCTGGCGGCCCAGCTTGCGCGCGGCGGTGCGCAGCGCGGGCGACGG
>NZ_JBEPAL010000065.1:0-38738 GCF_040298625.1 Streptomyces sp. NPDC001532 | reverse complement strand
CCGCGCACTCCGGCCCGCGCCGTCCCGGCCGCGGCTCCGGCGGCCATGCCCACCGCGGGTGCCGCCCCGCGCGCCACCAGCCGGGGCGCCGTCAGCAGCGCCCCGGACACGGCCGTCACCGGCCCTGTGAGCAGCCCCATCGCACCAACCACCCTCAGCTCATGCTCATACCGGTCCCGAGATCCGGACCCGCGCCCCTACTCGTCTCCGTGCTCATGCCCGAGCTCAGGTCCATGCCGCGCCGCCGGTCCGCCGTGCGCCGGTGGGCCGTCGCCGCCCTGATGGTGGTGGTCCCGGTGCCGTGCACTGCCTTGGGCTGCCCCATCCTGGACTGCCCCGCCCGGTGCTGCCCGGCCTTGGGCAGCCCGGTCGACGTACGGGTGCCGTTCGCCGGCTCGCCGGTCTCCGCGCGGGTCGCCCTGGACGCCGTACGACCGCCATGGCCCGCCGTGCGCGCGGCGGAACCCGGAGTCGCGCTCGCCGTGGCGCCGGCGCTCGGCGCGCGGCCCCTGCGGCTTCCGTGACCGGCCGTCTGCTGCTCGCGCTGACCGGGCTTCGGCTGGGTCAGCCAGGCCACGGCCGCTCCGGCGATCGCCACGGGCCATTCGACGACGCCCGCGACGCCGAGGACTCCGGCTCCTGTGTAGACCGCCAGCCGGCGTCCGCGCGGGGACACGGATCCGACCGCGTCCAGCGTGCCCTCGGCGGCCTTGCTCACCTTTTCCGCGCCGGGCATCCGACGCAATGCCGAACCGGTGATCCGCACCGGCTCCGTCACCACGGACGACGGCTTCAGCCGTGTCATGACGCTCCCCGCCTCTCGTGCCGATCGGCTTGTGCGTCGGCCCGAGTTCCCACATAAACACTCGTCACCCGTGCGGAGCGAGGGAAAGACGGATGGCCGGGGGCGCCCGCCCCCGGCCACCGCGCCGCGCCCCGCCGTCAGGCGGTCGCGCAGGCCGCGCCGTTGAGCGTGAAGGCGCCCGGCGCCCCGCTGTTGCCCGCGTGGGTCGCCTGGTAGCCGATGGTCACGGAGGCGTTCGGCGCGAGTGTGCCGTTGTACGCGGCGTTCGTCGCCGTCACCGCCCCGGAGGCCGGTGCGTAGGTCGCGCCCCAGCCGTTGGTGATGGTCTGGCCGCCGGGCAGGGTGAAGCCCAGCCGCCAGCCGTTGACCGCCGTCGTCCCGGTGTTGGTGAGGGTGACGGAGGCGGTCAGTCCGGTGTTCCAGGCGCTGGTCGCAACGGTCACCTTGCAGCCGGACGGCTGCGGCTGGGGTGCCGGGCCCGCGTCGTCCAGGCCGAAGAAGGTGAGCACCCGGGCGCCCATGGTGCCGTAGGCGTACAGGTTGTGGCCGACGCCCTGGAGGCTGATGGCCTCCACCGGGGCCTGGTCACCGGTGCCGCCGTAGCGGGTGCGGGTCCAGCCGGCGGCGGGGGTGTCAGTGGCCGCCGGGGTCTGGCTCACGCCACGGACGTTCGTCCACTGGTCGATCTCCTCGCCGAAGTTCGGATAGCGCAGCACATCGTCCTCGGTGCCGTGCCAGAGCTGCATCCGGGGGCGCGGGCCGGTGTAGCCGGGGTAGGCGGCGCGGACCAGGTCGCCCCACTGCTGCGGGGTGCGGGTGACCGTGCCGTTCGCGCAGGCGCTGTTCCACTCGGAGCCGTCGGTGGTGGCGAAGCAGCCGAAGGGCACTCCCGCGAAGGCGGCGCCGGCGGCGAACACGTCCGGGTAGACGCCGAGCAGGACGTTGGTCATCATCGCGCCGGAGGAGATGCCGGTGGCGAAGACCCGCTCGGCGTCGGCGTCGTACTGGGCGAGGACCCAGTCCACCATCGACTTGATGCCGACCGGGTCGCTGCCGCCGCCGCGGCGCAGTGCCTGCGGCGAGGAGACGTCGAAGCACTTGCTGGACCGGGTGACCGAGGGATAGACCACGATGAAGCCGTAGCGGTCGGCGAGCGAGGCGTACTCGGTGCCGCTGTGCATCGCCGGCCCGGATCCGGTGCAGTAGTGGACGGCCACCAGGACCGCCGGGTTCGGGGTGACGCTCTCGGGGACGTACAGGTACATCTGGAGGTTGCTGGGATTGCTGCCGAAGCCGGTGACCTCGGTCAGGGTCGCGTAGGGCACGTCGGCGGCGGCGTCGGTGCGGGCGGCGGCCGGGGGCGCGGCGAGCAGCAGCGCGGCGAGCAGTGGCACGAGCGCTCCGTAGAGCGTCATGAGTACCGTTCGCAGGGGTCTCCTCGCGGTGGTGCCGGCGGTGGCGGACACGTGAACGTCCCTTCCTGATCGCGGCTCGGGGGTGTCATCGCTGAGGGAGCACCGGCATGGTGGCATGAACACGGTCGCCATGGAAGCGCTCCCACACCGTCACACGGACGCCGCCGCCCCCACGTTCACGCCTCCGCCCCACGGCTCACGACTGACCGGATGTGTTCTGCGCGAAGCGTTGACCAGAAAGCGCTTGCCCTTTACGGTCCGTTCAGAAGTGTGACCGACAGGGCACCTTGAGGCCGCATGCGTGACATCAACCCCAACTTTCGTTCATGAGATCGAACGATGTCCCTGTATGTGAATCTCAGAGGAACCCCTGACGGCCCCCCACCACGACCAAAGGAAACGGGACATGGCAGCAGTGACACGACCACGCGCCCGGCGGCGCGCCCTGACCGGCGCGCTGGCCACTCTCGGCGTTGCGGTTGGCATGATCATGACTACCGGGGCGCCGTCGGCGAGCGCCGCCACCTGGCCGACCGCGAACGGCAGCCAGGCGGTCTCCTCCACCATCTCCCTGTCCGGCACCAAGGACTACGGGATGAAGCGCCTGTACGGCTCCGGCGACCTCGGCAGCGGTGGCCAGGACGAGGACCAGGGGCCGATCCTGAAGCTGGCCGCCGGCACCGTGCTGAAGAACGTCATCATCGGCGCGCCCGCGGCGGACGGCATCCACTGCGAGGGCAGCTGCACACTGCAGAACGTCTGGTGGGAGGACGTCGGCGAGGACGCCGCCACGTTCAAGGGCTCGTCGTCGTCGAACGTCTACACGATCTCCGGCGGCGGGGCCAAGGAAGCCAGCGACAAGGTGTTCCAGTTCAACGGCGCCGGGACGCTGAACATCTCCAACTTCGCGGTGAAGAACTTCGGCACCTTCGTCCGCTCGTGCGGCAACTGCTCCACGCAGTACAAGCGGACGATCAACCTCAACACGGTCGAGGTGACCTACAAGGGCAGCCGGCTCGTCGGCATCAACACCAACTACGGCGACAGCGCGACCCTGCGGGGCATCACCATCATCGGCGACACCGACAAGAAGATCGTCCCGTGCCAGAAGTACATCGGCAACGACGACGGTGACGAGCCGACCAGCAACGGTTCCGGCCCGGACGGCACCTACTGCAAGTACTCGTCGTCGGACATCACCTACAAGTAGCCCCACCCCGAACCCGGCCGTACGAAGCGCCCCCGCACGGTGCTTCGTACGGCCGTCGCGGTGCGGGCGCTGGGGCGCCGCGGTGCGGGCACAGGAGCGTCGGGCGCGGGGGCGTTGCTGTGCGGGCGCAGGGGCGTCGCGCCGCGGGTGCGGGGGCGTTGCGATCAGGCACGTGCGGGCGGGCATCGGGCGCACTCAGGCGCGTTCATGCCCAGGCCCGATCAGGCGGTTCAGGCGTGCTCAGGCGCGTGGATCACTCCCCACGCGCGCGTGCAGCTGCTCGGAGAGCTCCCGCCGGTAGTCCGCGTAGGCGGCCCGCAGCGCCGCACCGGGCCAGTCGGCCGGCAGCAGCGGATCAGGCAGCACGGGGTCGGCCAGCAGATGGCGCACCACGGCCGCGAAGGCGGTGAGCCGGTCCGCCGGATCGGTCACCTGGGCGACATGGCCGAGCAGGGCCCGCGCGGTGGTGGCCCAGGCCTCCAGCGGCCAGAGTCTCGCGGCGAGTCCGACGGCGGGCCGGGCGGGGTGGGCCGTGTAGCGCTCGGCCACCGCGTCGAGATCGTCCGGCAGCGGGCGGCACAGGTTGGCGGGGCGCAGCCAGACGCCCTCGCGCTGCTCCGCGAGCCGGAGACCGGACAGGCGGGCGCGCAGTTCGGCTCGCTCGGCGGGGCCCCGGCCGCTCGCGGTGACCACCACCATCTCCCAGTCGCCCTCCCACGCGCGCGTGTGTGGTCGTACGGCGTCGTCCTGGCGGCGTCGGCGGTCCAGCAGGCGGTCGCCGATGCGGTAGCCGGCCTCCGTGCGGCGCAGGTCCCCGGCGGCCGTCATCCGGCTGAGCGCGGCCCGCAGGGTGGAGCCGCCGACACCGAACGGCGCGACCGCGCGTGCGAGGTCCTTCGCGGCCAGCTCCGGGGGGTGCGCGCCCAGCAGCAGGCTCAGGACGACCGACCGCGCGGAGAGCGGGCGCAGGTCGAGGGCGTTCGTCGGCATGGGCTCGTACTGTACGGGGCCCGGAGGGGTGTTGCACTATTGCTGCGCCCGCAGCGACAGTGCAACACTCCCGGCATGGCCTCGACAGTCGCGCACCCCGAGCAGGACGCCCCCCACGCCGTCACGCAAGCCGCCGCCCAAGCCGTTTCACAGGCCGCCACCCACACCGTCACCAACCAGCCCCCGCCCCTGACCCCGTACGACGCCTCGGACGACCTCGCCCTCCTGGAGGGCCTGCGTCGGGAAGGCGCCGGGTGGGCCGAGGAGGACCTGCGGCGGCTCGGTAAGCGGGCCGGCGGTGAGGCGGCGCAGGAGTGGGGCGACCTGGCCAACCGGCACGAGCCGGTGCTGCGCACCCATGACCGCTACGGCCACCGGATCGACGAGGTCGACTTCCACCCCAGCTGGCATCGTCTGATGGAGGTGGCCGTCGCCGAAGGGCTGGCCGGGGCGCCGTGGGCCGACGAGCGGCCCGGCGCCCATGTCGCCCGCACCGCCGGCGGGCTGGTGTGGGGCCACGCCGAGGCCGGGCACGGCTGCCCGACCTCGATGACGTACGCGGCTGTCCCCGCGCTGCGCCGCGAGCCGGAGCTGGCCAAGGTCTACGAGCCCCTGCTGACCAGCCGGGAGTACGACCCCGGTCTGCGGATCCCGGCACATAAGCGGGGGCTGCTGGCCGGGATGGGGATGACCGAGAAGCAGGGCGGCTCCGACGTCCGGACGAACACCACCACCGCCACGCCCACCGCCGAACCCGGCGTCTACACGCTGCGCGGCCACAAGTGGTTCACCTCGGCGCCGATGTGCGACGTGTTCCTCGTGCTGGCGCAGGCGCCGGAAGGTCTGTCGTGCTTCCTCGTGCCGCGCGTGCTGCCGGACGGCACCCGCAACGCCTTCCGCGTCCAGCGGCTGAAGGACAAGCTGGGCAACCGGTCCAACGCCTCCTGCGAGCCCGAGTTCGACGGGACCGTCGCCTGGCTGGTCGGCCCCGAGGGACAAGGCGTCAAGACCATCATCGAGATGGTCAACTGCACGCGTCTGGACTGTGTGATGGCCTCCGCGACGCTGATGCGCAAGACCCTGGTGGAGGCGGGGCACCACGCGCGTCACCGGGGCGCGTTCGGCGCGCGGCTGCTCGACCAGCCGCTGATGCGCAACGTACTGGCCGACCTCGCACTGGAGTCGGAGGCCGCGACCACTCTCACGCTACGGCTCGCCGGTGCCGCCGACCGGGCCGTGCGCGGCGACGCCGGGGAGCGGGCGCTGCGCCGGATCGCGACCGCCGTCGGCAAGTACTGGGTCACCAAGCGGGGGCCGGCCTTCACCGCGGAGGCGCTGGAGTGCCTGGGCGGCAACGGGTACGTGGAGGAGTCCGGGATGCCGCGGCACTACCGCGAGGCCCCGCTGCTGTCGATCTGGGAGGGCTCCGGGAACGTCAACGCGCTCGACGTGCTGCGGGCCCTCGGCCGCGAGCCCGCCGTCGCCGAGGCCCTGTTCGCCGAACTCGCCCTGGCCCACGGGGCGGACGCGCGGCTGGACGCGGCGGTGACCCGCCTCAAGGACGGACTCACCCAGGCCTCCCCCTCCGGCGCCCGACGGCTCGTCGAACGGATGGCCCTCGCCCTCCAAGCTTCCCTGCTGGTCCGCTTCGCGCCAGCGGCGGTCGCCGACGCCTTCTGCGCGACGCGCCTGGCGGGTGACTGGGGGTACGCCTTCGGCACGCTTCCGGAGGCGGCGGACATCGACGGCATCCTGAACCGGGCGCTGCCGGGCGAGGAGGGCTGAGGAGGCGAGGTGACGGGTGGCGAGTGACGGGAGGGCGGTGGGGGTCCGCCGGGCGCTGGGGGCCAGGTCGTGGGAGTCGGGCGGCCTGCGGGGCGGTGGGCGTCGGACGGCCTGTCGAGTGGTGGGATGCAGGACGGTGGGGCGGTGGCGCGCCGGGCTGTGGCCCGGCGCGTGCTGCCGTCCCGGGTGGTGGGGGCGTGCCGGCGGTGGCTGGTCGCCGCATTCCCCCGATTCGGCGGACTCGCCCGCCCGCCGCCCCGCCTGACCTGCGGTGACGGCGTCTTCAGAGGTGACTGTCAGTGGTGGGGTGCAGACTGGCCGGTGTCTGAGACAAAGACGTCCCGGAGGTGACGGCAATGACCGAGGTACTGCTCGCCGTGGGCACCCGCAAAGGCCTGTTCATCGGGCGCCGGCGCGGTGGCGCATGGGAGTTCGACGAGAGTCCCTACTTCAACGCGCAAGCCGTGTACTCGGTCGCCATCGACACCCGCGGCAGCGCCCCGAGACTGCTGGCCGGCGGCGACAGCGCGCACTGGGGTCCGTCGGTGTTCCACTCCGACGACCTGGGCCGCACCTGGACCGAGCCGTCCCGGCCCGCCGTCAAGTTCCCCCAGGACACCGGCGCTTCACTCGAGCGCGTGTGGCAGCTGCATCCGGCGGCCGCCGAGCCGGACGTGGTCTACGCGGGCACCGAACCGGCCGCGCTGTACCGCTCGGAGGACCGCGGGGAGAGCTTCACGCTCGTCCGCCCGCTGTGGGAGCACCCCACCCGCTCGCGCTGGGTGCCGGGCGGCGGCGGTGAGGGCCTGCACACCGTGCTCACCGACCACCGCGACCCACGGGCGGTGACGGTGGCGGTGTCCACGGCCGGCGTGTTCCGCACCACGGACGGCGGCGCCAGCTGGGCCCCGTCCAACTCCGGTGTCTCCGCGGTGTTCCTGCCCGATCCCGACCCGGAGTTCGGCCAGTGCGTGCACAAGGTCGCGCGGGACGCGGTCGACCCGGACCGGCTCTATCTCCAGAACCACTGGGGGGTGTACCGCAGCGACGACGCGGGCGCGCACTGGACGGACATCGGCGAGGGCCTGCCGTCCACGTTCGGCTTCGCCGCCGCGACCCATCCCCGCCGCGGGGACACGGCGTACGTGTTCCCGATCGCCGCGGACTCCGACCGCGTGCCCGCCGAGCGGCGCTGCCGGGTGTTCCGCACGGCGGACGCCGGCAGGACCTGGGAGGCGCTGACGGCGGGTCTGCCGCAGGAGGACCACTACGGCACGGTGCTCCGCGACGCGATGTGCACCGACGACGCCGATCCCGCGGGCGTCTACTTCGGCAACCGCAACGGTGAGGTGTACGCCTCCGCCGACGACGGGGACAGCTGGCGGCAGTTGGCCTCGCATCTGCCGGACGTGCTGTGTGTGCGGGCCGCGGTGGTCGGATGAACGGGAAGCGGCCGTGCGGGCCGCCGGGCCTTGGCCACCGGTTGATCGCCGTGTGGCGTACGGCAGTAGGGTGACGCCCGTGGCACCACGACCGTTGCATGAAATCGTCGAACCGGGCTGGGCGCAGGCCCTCGAACCCGTAGCCGGGAAGATCGCCGAGATGGGCGACTTCCTGCGCGCGGAGATCGCCGCGGGGCGCACCTATCTCCCGGCCGGACAGAACGTCCTGCGGGCCTTCCAGCAGCCCTTCGACGAGGTGAGGGTCCTGATCGTCGGACAGGACCCCTACCCGACCCCGGGGCACGCGGTGGGTCTGTCGTTCTCCGTCGCCCCCGAGGTGCGGCCGCTGCCGGGCAGCCTGATCAACATCTACCGGGAGCTGCACACCGACCTGGGGCTCCCGCAGCCGTCCAACGGCGATCTCACACCGTGGACACAGCAGGGGGTGCTGCTGCTCAACAGGGCGCTCACCACGGCCCCGCGCAAGCCGGGGGCGCACCGGGGCAAGGGCTGGGAGGAGGTCACCGAGCAGGCGATACGCGCGCTCGCCGCGCGCGGCAAGCCGCTGGTGTCCATCCTGTGGGGCCGCGACGCCCGCAACCTGCGTCCGCTCCTCGGTGACCTGCCGTCGGTGGAGTCGGCGCACCCCTCCCCCATGTCGGCCGACCGCGGCTTCTTCGGCTCCCGCCCGTTCAGCCGCGCCAACGACCTGCTGATGCGCCAGGGCGGCCAGCCCGTGGACTGGCGCCTGCCGTGACGGCCGGGGCCGGGGGACGCGGGCGGCACGGCGCCGTGGCACCGGAGGACGGTGCGGGCGCGGGGCCGCCTCAGGCGCCGGGCCCGGCCGGGTTCCTCGCCGTCGACTCCGGCGGCTCGGGGCTGCGGGTCGTCGTCGGCACCACGGCCTCGGGGCCGCTCGGTCCGCCTCCTGGCCGGCCGCACGGTCAGCCGCTCGGGCAGCCGCTCGGCCGGCGGGCGTCCCGGGAACCGGTCCGTACCGGGGCGCGGGGGATCGACGCCGGTCATCTGATGGAGCAACTGGTGCCGATGGTGCGCGCGTTGACCGCCGAGACCGGTGTCGCCGCGCTGGGCACGGCCGCCGTCGGCGCGGCCGGCTTCGGCACGCTGGGCGACGCGCTGCGCGCCGAACTGCCGGACGCCCTGCGGCGGGAGTTCGGCGTCCGCCGGGTGGCCCTCGCGGCCGACGCCGTCACCGCGTACGTCGGCGCACTGGGTCCGCGCCCCGGCGCGGTGATCGCCGCGGGCACGGGTCTGATCGCGCTCGGCACGGATCTGACCGCGTGGCGACGCGCGGACGGCTGGGGTCATCTGCTCGGCGACTGCGGCGGCGGCGCCTGGATCGGCCGCGCCGGTCTGGAGGCGGCGCTGCGCGCGTTCGACGGGCGGGAGGGCGGCTCGCAGCCGCTGCTGGCCCGCGCGCGGGCCCAGTTCGGTCCGCTGCCGGGACTGCCCGGCGCGCTGTACCCGCGTACCGACCGTCCCGCCGTGCTCGCCTCCTTCGCGCCGCAGGTGGCCGCCTGCGCGGAGAGCGATCCCGTCGCCGAGGACATCCTCCGGGCGGCGGCCCGGCACATGGCCGACTCGGCGGCCGCGGTCTGCCCGCCGAGCGGCGAGCCCGAAGTGGGTCTCACCGGTGGTCTGTTCGAGATGGGCGAGCCGCTGCTCGCACCGCTGCGGGAGGAGCTGGCGAGACGCCTGCCGCACGCGCGCTGCGTGCCCGCCGAGGGCGACCCGCTGCACGGCGCGGTGCGTCTCGCCACCGCGCTGGCGACGGACACGCTCGGCCTCCCGACGGACGAGAAGTTGCTCTGCCTGACCGCCCAGGACAACTGATCCGGCCGTAGGAACCCGTAGGAATCCAGCCATTGCGAGCAGCCCCGTGCCGAGACGCCGGGGGAAAACCGCTGATCAGTTCTGATCTGTACGTTACTCATCAGACAAAACCGGACGGAAACCGCTCACCTGCACCCTCCCCGAACAGGGGAGCCCAGTAAGCCAGTAACATGCGGCGCCATGAGCTCCCCCACTGGGCCCGCGTCCGGCCTGCCAGTACGAATGCCGCGCCCCCGCCAGCCCGGGCGGCACCGCCGACCCGAGCCCCTGGCGGCTCCCGAGGGCGCGCCCGCGCTCGTCCTCGCGGTGCCGGGCACGCCCGGCGCGGCCACCCGCAGCATCGCCGAGGAGATCGTGAGCATCGCCCGCTCCGAGCTGCCCGGCCTCGACGCCCGCATCGGGTACGTCGACGGGGACGGCACCGAGTTCCCGACGCTGCAGGCCGTGCTGGCGCACGCCGCCGACGAGCGCACCGTCCGCTACGAGCAGGCGCTGGCCGCGGGTGTGGAGACCAAGGAGCCCGAGGGCCCCGTCGCCGTCGTGGTGCCCCTGCTGGCCGGTCCTGACGGGGCGCTGCTGCGCCAGGTCCGCCAGGCCGTGATGGACAGCCGCGTCGCGGCCGAGCTGACCGATGTGCTCGGCCCGCACCCGCTGCTCGCGGAGGCGCTGCACGTGCGCCTGTCGGAGGCCGGGCTGGCCCGCGCCGACCGCGCCCGCCTGTTCACCGTGGCGACCGCCGCGGACGGCATCGTGCTCGCCTCCGTCGGCGGCGAGGAGGCCGTGCAGGCCGCCGGGATCACCGGCATGCTGCTCGCCGCGCGGCTCGCCGTGCCGGTGATGGCGGCGGCGCTCGACCAGGAGGGCTCGATCGCCTCCGTGGCCGAGCAGCTGCGTTCCTCCGGCTCGCAGCAGCTGGCGCTGGCGCCGTACCTGATCGGCCCCGAGATCGACGCCGCGCTGCTGGAGGCGGCCGCCGCCGAGGCGGGCTGCGCCACGGCGGAGGCGCTGGGCGCGTACCCGGCGATCGGCAAGCTGGCCCTGGCCAAGTACACGACGGCCCTGGGCATCGCGCCGCAGCAGGCGCAGGGCGCTCCGGTGCGCTGACGCCCGTCCCGCCCGTACCACCGCACGGAAAGGGCCCGCTCCCCTCGGGAGCGGGCCCTTCGTACGCCGTGTGCGGCCGCGCCGCCGCGCCGCTGCGCCTACCGCCGGACCTCCGTGCCGCCGCGCCTCCGTGCCGCCGTGCCGCCGGACCTCCGTGCCGCCGTGCTCAGTCGAGGACGACGCAGGAGGCCGCCGCGACCGCCACCGCTCCGGCTCGCCGGGGCAGTCCCGTCTCCGGGTCCACGGCGAACCAGGTCACGTCGCCGGAGCGTTCGTTCGCGACGTAGAGGAAGCCGTGCGCGAAGGCCAGCGCGCGGGGCCAGTGGCCGCCACAGGGGACCGTGCCGGAAAGCCGCAGCGTCTCGCCCTCGACGGCGAACACCGACAGCACGTCCTCGCCGCGCGTGGCGGTCCACACGAAGCGGCCGTCGGGCGAGACCACGACGCCCGACGGGTAGGCGTCACCGGCGGGTGCGCCGGGCAGCACCGACGTCTCGGCGAGCGGCCGCAGCGTGCCGTCCTCGGCGTCCCAGCGGCAGACGGTGACGGTCGGGCTGAGTTCGTTGACGACGTAGGCGTACGGGCCGTCGGGATGGAAGGCCAGGTGGCGGGGGCCGGAGCCGGGCCGCAGGGCGGTCTCGCGGTGCGGCAGGAGGTTGCCCTCCTTGAGGACGCAGACCCGCACGGAGTCGGTGCCGAGGTCGACGCTGAGGATCCACCGTCCGCTCGGGTCGGCCTGCACGTGGTGGGCGTGCGGACCCTGCTGCCGGGGGGCGTACGGTCCCGATCCGGTGTGCTGGAGGGTCCCGGAGGCGGTGGCCGCGAGCGTGCCGTCGGGGCGCAGCGGCACCACGGTGACGCCGCCGGAGCCGTAGTCGGCGGTCAGCAGATGACCGGCGTGGACGCCCAGGTGGGTGGGTCCGCCGCCGACGCGCACCGGCGGCCCCAGACGCTCGGGCGTCGCGCCGTCCACCCGGTACGCGGCCACCGCGCCCTCGGCGGTCTCGCTGACGGCGTAGAGCGTGCGGCCGTCGGGGGCGAGTGCCAGATACGAGGGGTCGGGTACGCCGTCGTCGCTGCTCAGGAGTGTCAGCGCGCCGCTGCCGGGGTCGACGGCCGCCGCCACCACCCCGGGCCCGCCGGCCGCCGTGAACGACCCGATGAACGCCCGCCGCTGTCCGCCGTCTGCCACCGCTGTCCCCTCTCGGTCCTGGGCTTCCGCAGGCGACGGTAGCAGCGCATCACTGAAGGTCTAGACCAAAAGAGGGAATCCCCGTGCCCACGGCCCGGCTCCCGGCCCTCTCGAGCACGGCCTCGCAAGCACGGCCGTCTCAAGTACGGCCCTCTCAAGCACGGCCCTCCCAAGCACCGCCATCCCAGTCACCGCCCTCTCAGGCCCCGACGAGCGGGAGGCACCGCTCCCTCAGGCCCCGACGAGCGGCGAGCCCGACGGTGCCCGCAGCGGGGCCGCCAGCTCGGCCAGCGCGCGCTCCAGGCCGTGCAGATGGGCGAGCGCCGGCTCGGCGGCGGCCGGCTGCGGCGCCAGGCCGGTGACCTCGCGTTCGGCGGGGCCGCCCGTCAGCGCCTCCACCGCGTCCTGTACCCGCCAGCAGGCGGCGGCCAGCCGGGCGTCGTGGGAGGCCTCCGGGTCGGCGGCGACGGCGACCAGGCCCCGCACCTCACGGGCGCAGTCGTCGAGCAGGGCCAGCACCCGGCGGGCCCGCCGCTTGCGGCCGAGCATCGGGTTCAGCGGGTGCACCAGCGGTGCGACGGCGAGCCGGACCCGGGCCAGCAGCTGCTCCAGCTCGGCCACGCGCGGCGCCGGGTCGGCGGCCGGGTCGCCCGCCAGCCGCGCGGCGGCCTCGGCGGTGCAGGCGTGCACCGAGCGCAGGGCACGCTGGATCCAGGCGTCGGTGACCGTGTGGGTCGTGACCGGCAGTACGAAGAGCACCGCCAGGACGGCCCCGAGCGCGCCGACCCCGGTCTCCACCAGGCGCAGCGCGAGCAGCGCGGGAGAGAGCACGTCGAGGAAGCCGTAGAGGAGGCCGGCGAGCAGGGTGACGCAGAGCATCATCCAGGTGTAGGACACCGCGGCCGTGTAGAAGATGCCGAAGACGCACGCGGCGATCACCACGACCGACGGCACCACGGCGCCGTGCAGCGGGACCGCGACCAGCAGCGCGAGCCCGATGCCGAGGACGGTGCCGAGGACCCGCCGGAAGCCGCGGACCAGGGTCTCGCCGCGCGAGGTGGTGTTCACGAAGATCCACCAGGTGGCGCCGACCGCCCAGTACCAGCGCTGTCCGGAGACCAGCTGGCCCACCACCAGCGCGAAGCCCGCGCCGGCGGTCGCCTGGACGGCCTGCCGGGTGGTGATCCGCGCCAGACCGCCGCCGGCCGGCGGGGCGACGACGGGCGGCGGCGGCATCCGGCGCTCGTAGCACCAGAACCCGAACCGCACCACCGCCGCGGTGAGCACGGACAGGACGACGGCGGCGAACAGCTCGGGCAGCTGCCGCGGGGTCGCCTGGAGGAACTGCGCGATGAAGTACGTCATGAACGCGAACACGCCGAGGCTGTGTCCGCGCGGGCCCCAGCGGCGGGCGTAGACGCCCGCGCCGACCACGGCGAGGAAGGTGAGGTCGCGGATCACGGGCTGGTCGTGCAGTTCCGCCGCGGCGGCGAGCACCGGCAGACCGACGACGGGCAGCAGAGCGGTGGTGACCGCCTGGCCGCGCACGGTCGGGTCGGTGACGGTGAACAGGGCGAGCAGCGCGGCGAGGCCGCCGATGACGGCACCGAGGAGGGAGTGGCCGACAAGGCCGCAGACCACCACGGCGAGACCGATGCCGAGCACGGCGCGCGTCGCGAAGCGCAGCCGCGCACGTCCCGGGTCCGGAGCCACGAACACCCTCTTCAGCACTGCGTACCGCCCCCTCGAGCTGATCGGCATGAAAAAGGCGCCGCGGAATCCGCAGCGCCATCGACCTCCCCATGACAGCATCACTGCTGCCACTGGCTCAAGTCAGCTCCTCCGCACTGGTCCATTGGCCCATCATCGGTGCACCGAAGACGTCCACCACCGGGCCATCGGACCACGGCGGATGGCTCAGCCCGGCGATGCGTGGCTGGGCCATTGGTACAGTCACGGTGATCACCGAAGAAGGGGCCGCGAACCATGGCCGTGGACGAGCTGGACACCCGCATCCTGCGACTGCTGCTGGAGCAGCCGCGCACCAGCGTGCGCGAGTACGCCCGCATCCTCGGAGTCGCCCGCGGCACCCTCCAGGCCCGGCTCGACCGGCTGGAGCGCGACGGGGTGATCACCGGCACCGGCCCGGCGCTCTCCCCCGCCGCCCTCGGCCACCCGGTGCTCGCGTTCGTCCACATCGAGGTGACCCAGGGCCACCTGGACGACGTGGGCGACGCGCTGGCCGGGGTGCCGGAGATCGTGGAGGCCTTCTCGATCACCGGCGGCGGCGATCTGCTCACCCGGGTCGTGGCCCGCGACAACGCGCATCTGGAGGATGTGATCCAGAAGCTGATCAGCCTTCCGGGCGTGGTCCGCACCCGCACGGAGGTGGCCCTGCGCGAGCGCGTCCCGCACCGGCTGCTGCCGCTGGTGGAGTCGATCGGCCGCGCGACGAGGTCCTGAGTACGCGACACCGGCGACACCGGCGACACCCCCGGCACCCCCGGCACCCCCGGCACCCCCGGCACCCAAGGCCTCATCCCGCGGACCCACCGAGCAGCACTCCACCCGCGGCATTCGGCATCCCGGCGCCCTTGGCATCCTGGTGGCATGAACACTCTCGGCGGCATCTCGGTCGTCTTCGATCTCGACGGCACCCTCGTCGACAGCGAGCCGAACTACTACGAGGCGGGCCGGCAGACCCTCGCCGAGCACGGCGTGCCGGACTACACCTGGGCCGAGCACGAGCGGTACGTCGGCATCAGCACGCTGGACACCATCGCCGACTGGCAGCGCCGGTACGAGCTGACCGCCGGCACCGAGGAGCTGTTCGCCGCCAAGAACCGCCGCTACCTCGAACTCGCCCGCGCCGCCACCCCCGCCTACCCGGAGATGCGGAAGTTCGTCGAGCTGCTGGCCTCCGCGGACGTCCCGATGGCCGTGGCCTCCGGTTCGTCGCCCGAGGCCATCGACGCGATCCTCGCCGCGACCGGCCTCGACGCCTTCCTGCGCACGGTCGTCTCCGCCGACGAGGTCGCACACGGCAAGCCGGCCCCGGACGTGTTCCTGGAGGCCGCCCGCCGCCTGGCCACGGCACCCGCCGACTGCGTCGTCGTGGAGGACGCCGCGCCGGGCGCCGCCGCGGCGCACGCGGCCGGTATGCGCTGCATCGCCGTGCCGTACGTCGCCGGCCAGGCCGACGACAAGCGGTTCGCCACCGCCGACCTGCTGGTCCGGGGCGGCCAGGCCGAGTTCACGGCGCACGCCGCCCTCGACTGGCTCACCCGCTCGATCCGGACGTCCTGACCCACGGGGCCCGGCGGAATCCGTCGGGACCGTTGACGTGCCCCTGCCCCGCCTCTAGCGTCTGGTCGACCACTCGCACAACGTCCGATATTTCGAACGCGCGGGCGGCTTCGCGGGAACCACCCGAACCCGCTCGCGACCACTCGCAGAGGAGCAGCACCCATGGCACCGCCCCTCTCCCGTCGGAACGTCCTGCGGACCGCGATGCTCACCGCGGCCACCTCAGGCCTCGGCGCCGCCGCGACCACGGCGACCACCGCGACCGCCGCGGCCGGCGCCGCCCCGGCCGCCGCCCTCCCGGCCCCGCCCACCTGGACGGTCCACCCGTTCCCGCTCAAGGACGTGACGCTCGGCAACGGCGTCTTCGCCGCCAAGCGGCAGCTGATGCTCGACCATGCCCGCGGCTACGACGTGAACCGGCTGCTCCAGGTCTTCCGCGCCAACGCAGGTCTCCCCACCGGCGGCGCGATCGCACCCGGCGGCTGGGAGGGCCTGGACGGAGAGGCCAACGGCAATCTGCGCGGCCACTACACCGGCCACTTCCTCACCATGCTGTCCCAGGCCCACGCCGGCACCGGCGACCCGCTGTACGCGGAGCGGATCCGCACCATGGTCGGCGCCCTGGCCGAGGTCCGCGAAGCGCTGCGCCGGGACCCGGCGATCCTCGCCACCGAGGGCCGGTTCGGCGGGGCGGTGGAGAACGTACGCGGCTCGTACAGGTACGTCGACCTGCCCTCCGGCGTCCTCGCCGGCAGCCCGGCGATCACCTTCGCCGCCTGGGTGAGACCCGGCCACGACAGCACCTGGGCCCGCGTTCTGGACTTCGGCGACAACACGACCCGCTACCTGTACCTGGCCGCCCGCAACGCCTCCGGTGTCCCCCGCTTCGCCCTCACCACCGGCGGCCCCGGAGCCGAGCAGGGCCTCGACGGCATCGCGCCGCTGCCCCTGGACCGGTGGAGCCACCTCGCCGTGACGATCGCGGACGGCACCGGCACGCTGTACGTCGACGGCACCGCCGTCGCCCGCCACACCGCCATGACCCTGACCCCGGCGAGCCTCGGCACTCCCGCCCACGGCTGGCTGGGCCGCTCGCACTTCGACTCCGACCCGGTCTTCGCGGGCGCCTTCGGCGGCTTCGACGTCTGGTCGCGCGCCCTGACCGCCGCCGAGATCGCCGCCCTCCAGGACCGCCGCGCCGCGGACAGCCCGGCCGGCCGCGGTGATCTGGCGTCGTACGCCTTCGACGAGGCCGGCGGGGCCGCCTTCGCCGACGCCTCCGGCCGCGGGCTGACCGCCACCCTGCGCCGCACCTGGGGCGGACCGAGCCACCCGGGATTCCTGGCGGCCTACCCGGAGACGCAGTTCATCGAGCTGGAGTCGATGACCACCGGAAACTACACCCGCGTCTGGGCGCCGTACTACACCGCGCACAAGATTCTGCGCGGCCTGCTGGACGCGTATCTCGCCACCGACGACACGCGGGCCCTGGACCTCGCCTCCGGTCTCGGGGACTGGATGCACTCGCGGCTGTCCCGGCTGCCCGACGCCACCCTGCAACGGATGTGGGGGATCTTCTCCAGCGGCGAGTTCGGCGGCATCGTCGAGGCGATCGTCGACCTGCACGCCCTCACCGGCAAGGCCGAACACCTCGCGCTGGCCGGGCTGTTCGACCTCGACCGGCTCATCGACGCCTGCGCGGCGGACACCGACGTCCTCGACGGCCTGCACGCCAACCAGCACATCCCGATCTTCACCGGCTACGTCCGGCTGTACGACGCCACCGGCGAGCAGCGCTACCTCACCGCCGCGAAGAACTTCTGGAACATGGTCGTACCGCACCGCATGTACGGCATCGGCGGCACGAGCACCGGCGAGTTCTGGAAGGCCCGCGACGTCATCGCGGGCACGATCGGCGCGACCACCGCCGAGACCTGCTGCGCGTACAACCTGCTCAAACTCAGCCGGACCCTGTTCTTCCACGAGCAGGACCCCGCGTACATGGACTACTACGAACGGGCCCTCTACAACCAGGTCCTCGGCTCCAGGCAGGACCGGCCGGACGCGGAGAAACCGCTCGTCACCTACTTCATCGGGCTCACCCCGGGCCATGTCCGCGACTACACGCCCAAGCAGGGCACCACCTGCTGCGAGGGCACCGGCATGGAGAGCGCCACCAAGTACCAGGACTCCGTGTACTTCGCGCAGGCCGACGGCAGCGCCCTGTACGTCAACCTCTACAGCCCGTCCACCCTCACCTGGGCGGACCGCGGCGTCACCGTCACGCAGACCACGGACTACCCGCGCGAACAGGGCACCACCCTCACCGTGCGCGGCGCCACCACCGCGTTCGCGCTGAAGCTGCGGGTGCCGTCCTGGGCGACCGCCGGCTTCCGGGTCACCGTCAACGGCCGCCCCGTCGACGGCACCCCGCGACCCGGCAGCTACTTCACCGTGCGCCGCACCTGGCGCGGCGGCGACACGGTCCGGGTGAGCATCCCCTTCCGCCTGCGCGCCGAGAAGGCCCTGGACGACCCGTCCCTCCAGACCCTCTTCCACGGCCCCGTCAACCTGGTCGCCCGCGACCCGTCGACGGAGTACCTGTCGTTCGGGCTGTACCGCGGCGCCGCCCTCTCCGGCGATCTGCTGCCCGCCTTCACCCCGGTGGCCGGGAAGCCGCTCCACCTCACTCTCGACGGCACCGAGTTCGCGCCGTTCTTCGAGGGCACCGAGGACCCGCCCCACGCCTACATACGGCGCTCCGAACCCCGGGTCGTCCTCGGCGGCACCGACTCCGGCGTGGCCAACCCGGCCAGGCCGGACGGCACCACGCTGCTCGACGAGATCTGGGCGGGGGCGCCCTTCGCGGACAAGGGCGCCCTGGTGGCACGGGTGCGGGCGACCGTGGACGCCTGGGTCGCGGCAGGGCTGCTCAGCCGCGCCGACGGCGACACGGTCGTGGCCACGGCACGGCGGGCGACGTACGTCTCGTAGGACCCGAGCGGGCGCTACGCCGCGTCGCCGGACTCGCCGGCCCCGTCAACCATGCCGGGCTCGCCGGTCACGGCCGGCGGCGCGGCCTGCCCCGCCGGGCGCCCTGGGACGCGGCCTTCGCCGCGCCGCCCTTCGAGGAACCGCCCTTCGCCGAGCCGCCCTTCGTGCTGCCACCCTTCGTGGCGCCGCCGGACCGGCCGCGCGGGCTCTTGGCGGTCGCCCGGCTCTGCGCCGCCTTCTTGTCCTTCCCGCCCTTGTCATCCTGTGGGCGGGTGCGGCCACGGGTGCTGTTGACCGTGCGGCCGCGGACGATGCCGATGAAGTCCTCGACCAGGTCGGTGGTGGCCTCCTCCGGCCAGGACAGGGCGACGCTCGACTGCGGGGCGTCGACCAACGGCCGGAAGGTGAGGTCGCGGCGGTGGTGCAGCCGGGCCAGCGACTGGGGGACGACGAGGACGCCCACGCCCGCCGCCACCAGTTCGATCGCGTCCGCGGTGGTGGCGGGTCGCTCGACGGCGGGCTTGCCGGGCAGCCGCTCCCACTCGAAGACGTCGTCGAGGGGGTGGAAGACCACGTCGTCCGCCAGGTCGTCGGTGGACACCTCCTCCGCGGCGGTGACCAGATGGTCCTTCGGGACCACGACGACCGTCGTCTCGGTGTAGAGGGGGATCGCGCTCAGGACCGTACAGTCCACCGGCAGCCGCACCAGCCCGGCGTCGGCGTCGCCGCCCCGCAGGACATCGGAGGCCTCCGCGGCCGGGATCGGCACCAGGGTCAGCGGGACATCGGGCTGACGCTCGTTCCAGACGCGGACCCACTTGGCGGGCATCACCCCGGGTACGTACGCGAGCCGGAACGAGGGGGATTCTTCCGAGCCGGTCATCCCGCCAGGCTACCGGCTGTGGTCGGAGGTCTTCGCGGCGGCCGATAGTCTGGAAGGCATGAAGTCGCACCAGAGCACCCAGACGATGAAGCCCGCGACCGCGGCGAAGAAGCTGGGTGTGTACCTCCCCGCCACCCCCGCCGAGTTCCAGGAGGGCGTCGTCTCGCGCGCCGATCTGAACGAGCTCCAGGCCAACCCGCCGGAGTGGCTGCGGGAACTGCGGCACAACGGCCCGCACCCCCGGCCGGTGGTCGCGGCGAAGCTGGGCGTCTCCATCGCCGGTCTGGCCCGCGGCGGGGTCACCGAGGCGCTGACCACCGAGCAGATCGAGGCGCTCAAGCAGGAGCGGCCCGAGTGGCTGGAGAAGGAGCGCGCCACGCAGGCCGAGGTCCGCAAGGAGGCGGCGCGGCTGAAGCAGCGCGACGCCGAGCGCGCGCAGCAGGACGCCGCCGACGACTGACCCGCTCCCCGCCGGCAGGCTGTCGGCGGACCGCCGGCCTGCCGTCCGCCTCCTGTCGGCCCCCGTCGCCCCGCTTGGGGCGCGGCCGGACCGGGTACCCGGGTGCACCGACCGGACCTCGGGAGGAGGCACCCGATGAGTGAGCAGACGACACCGTCCCAGGCCGAGGGAGAGCGCGACGACGACGTCACGTATGAGCCGCCCCGCACCACCCCTTCCCAGGCGGAGGGCGAGCGTGACGACGACGAGGCGATGACGGCGACCGAGACGCCGGGCCCGGATCAGGACCGGTCGGACGCGTACGCGCGTGCCCGTGACGAGGACGAGCCGGGCGCCCACTCCGGCCAGGAGAGCCAGGCCCGCGAGCGGGTGCTGCCCGGCACGGCGAGCGCCGCGGAGGGCTACGGCTCCTACGGCGGGACCGCGGACGGCGACCCGCTGAGCGGCATCGAGGAGGGCGCGGACGACGGACGGACCGGCGACTGACGCCGGACCGCGGCGATGCTCACCGCGCGGGCCCCGGGCCGGCGCGGGAGGTGAGACGCATGATCTCGGAGACGGTGACGGTACCCGCGCCCGAGGTGGCGCTCGCGGGTGATCTGACAGTGCCCGGCGCGGACACTCCCGCGGTGGTGCTGTTCGCGCACGGCAGCGGCAGTTCCCGGCACAGTCCGCGCAACCGGGCGGTGGCCGGGGAGCTGAACCGGCTGGAGCTGGGCACGCTGCTGCTCGATCTGCTGAGCGAGCGCGAGGAGTACGACGACGCCGCGACCGGGCAGCACCGGTTCGACATCGGACTGCTGGCCCGGCGGCTGGTGGCCGCGATCGACTGGCTGGAGCGGCGGCCCGGCACGGAGGGTCTGCCGGTGGGCCTGTTCGGCGCGAGCACCGGCGCCGCGGCGGCACTGGTGGCGGCGGCGGAACGGCCGCAGCGGGTGTACGCGGTGGTCTCCCGGGGCGGCCGGCCGGATCTGGCGGGCGACTCCCTGCCGCGGGTGCGGGCTCCGGTGCTGCTGATCGTGGGCGGCGCCGACGACACCGTGCTCGGGCTGAACCGGGAGGCCGCGGAGGAACTGTCGGTGCCGCACCGCATCCATGTGGTGCCGGGTGCCACGCATCTGTTCCCGGAGCCCGGCGCTCTGGAGGAGGTCGCCGCGGCGGCCGGTGACTGGTTCCGGCGCCGTCCTGGCGCGGACCGGTCCGCTGGTGACTGAGTGGCGCCTGTTGCTTTTGAGGTTTCCGGGGTTCCGCACGCTTTCGGCCGTGCTTCCGCGTGCTCCCGTGCGCCCCCGTGGAAAAAGGATTCCGCACTCCCCGACTTGGTTGAACTGGGCAGGACATGATTCAAGTGCCCATTCGGTGAAAGATCACCGAATTCCGTGTTTCGACCGAGGCGGGGGTATCTGATGGAGGGTTCCGCAACGGAACCAGAACAGGCATGGACAGTGAGTTCCGCGCCCGGCGCATTCCCACTGTTCGGCCACGGTATCGCCTTGTTCCGTCGGCCGCTGGCGTTTCTGAATTCTTTGCCGGGCCACGGCGATCTGGTGGAAGTGCGCCTGGGCCCCCGGCGCGCCTGGGTGGTCTGCCACCCGGAACTGGTCCACCGCATGCTCCTCGACGCTCGTACGTTCGACAAAGGGGGGACGCTCTACGACCGGCTGGGCTCACTGATGGGTGACGGCATCGTCACCTGCCCGCACGACCGGCACCGCGGGCAGCGCAGACTGCTCCAGCCCGCCTTCCGCCCCTCCCGCGTAGCCGACCACGCGGTTCTGATGGGCGAGGAGACCGAGGCGGTCGCCGGGGCGTGGCAGTCGGGCCGGGAGGTCGACGTCAGCGCGGCCATGATGACGGTGACGGCACGGGTGATGAGCCGTGTGCTGTTCTCCGACTCCCTCGACCCGGCGGCCCACACCGAGGTGCGGCACTGCCTGGCCGAGGTCGTCCGCGGTCTGTTCGTCCGTACGATCGTGCCGGTCGACGCCGTGTTCCGGGTCCCGCTGCCCGCGAACCGCCGCTACCGGCGGGCGGTGGACCGGCTGCACGCCATCGTGGCCGCGGCCGTCGCCGAGCGGCGGCACGGCGCCCGGCGCGACGATCTGCTGGGAGCCCTGCTGGAGGCCGCCGCGCAGGACACGGACGGGGCGGCCGTCACCGACCAGGAGGTCCACGACCAGCTGATCACCCTGCTGCTGACCGGCGTGGAGACCACCGCCCTGTGCCTGGCCTCGGCGTTCGCCCTGCTGGCCCGGGCCCCCGAGGCGGAGCGCCGGCTGCACGCCGAGCTGGACTCGGTGCTGGCCGACGGGCGGCGGCCCGGCGCCGCGGATCTGGCCCGGCTCGACTACACCCGCTGCGTCGTCACCGAGACGCTGCGGCACTCCCCGCCGGGCTGGCTGTTCACCCGGGTCGTCACCCGCGACACGGAGCTGGGCGGCCACCGCCTGCCCCGTGGGGCGATGGTGCTGTACAGCCCGTACCTGCTGCACCACGATCCCGCGTCCTTCCGTGACCCGGAGCGCTTCCTGCCGGAACGCTGGTTGTCCGGGCGGGGCGGCGCGGGGCGGCCCGGCGCGCTGGTGCCGTTCGCCGCGGGCAGCCGCAAGTGCCTCGGCGACGGCTTCGCCATGACGGAGGCCACGATCGCGCTCGCCACGGTCGCCACCCGCTGGCGGCTGGCCCACCGGCCCGGCGCCGCCGACGGGACACGCCCGGCGGTCACGCTGGGACCGAGGTCGCTGCGGATGACCTGTGTCGCGCGCACCCGTGAGCCGGCCGACACCGCGCAACGCAGGACAGTCCGCGTACCCGACTCCCGAACGGCAGGTGACAACGGTGTCGACGACTCATGAGGAAATCATGGTCCCCCATCAGGGCGGAATTCGGCATTCCAGCCTGAAGCAGCTGATCGACGCCCACCTCTATATGCCTTTTCCCGCTCGACGGAACAGGTACGAGGCGGCGGCGGAGGAGGGAACGCGGGAATGGCTGCGCACGACCGGACTCCTCGAGGAACCCGGCGCGGCGGCGATGATCGAGGCCACCCGTCCCGCTGAACTCGCGTCGTGCACCAGCCCGACCGTGGATGCCGGAATACTCCAGATCGTGGCCCATCAGATCGCCTATCAATTCGTCTTCGACGACCGGGCGGAGGAGGTGGGGCGGCACCGGCCACAGCGGCTGCTGCCGATGCTCCGCGAGAGCGTCGCGATCCTGCGGGACGACGCGGAGCCGTGCACCCCCCTCGGCGCGGCGCTGGCCGATCTGTACCGCCAGGTCCGCGAGCGCTGCACCCCGGACCAGGCCGCCCGGTGGGCCTGCAAGAGCCGCGAGTACGTGCACGGGCTGCTCTACGAATCGGTGGCGCAGACCGGTTCCGCCCCGCTCGGCATCGACCTGTGCACGTCGATACGCTCGCTCACCGCGGGCATCGAACCGTTCCACCCGTTGTACGAGGCGGCGCAACCGTTCGAGCCGGCCCCGGAGGAGTTGCACCACCCCGCCATGCGGCGGCTGACGCGGCTGTCGGTGGACGCGGCGGTGTGGACCGCGGACCTGTTCTCCGCGGTGAAGGAGCGGCGCACGGGCGGTGTCATCAATCTGGCGCTCGCCCACCAGTGCGTGCGCGGGTGCTCCCTGCCCACGGCCGTGGTCCTCGCCGTCCGGCAGATCAACGGCGCGATCCGTGAGTTCGAGGCGGTGTACGAGGGCATCCGGCCGGAGCTGAGCCCGGCGGGCGTGGGGTACGTGGACGGCATGATCGGCTGGATCAGCGGTTGCCACCACTGGTCGCGGACCGTGCCCCGGTACGCGGAGACGGCGGTGACGCCCGCGCTGCGATGAGGCCCGGTGACTGGCCCGGCGACCACGGGCCAGTCGTATCTCATTACCAGTCGGGCGGGGCGTCAAACCACCCGACTGGTTGATTCACTCATCCCTGTCGTTCTGCTGCGCCAATGCGTCCGGACGAGGGCCCTCCAGGGCGTACGCTCGGCGCTGCCCGCGAGGACCACCGACAGGAAGCGGTAGGGCACATGGCGTTTGTGTCACGGCAACCGATCACCAGCCCACGCCCGTTGTTCGAGCGCCGTCGAGAACTCGAAGCGCTCGATACCGCGTTGTCCCAGCTGCGCTCCGCGGCCCCTGAATCCCACGTCCGGCACAGTGGACTTCTCACCTTCACCGCCCCGGCGGGCATGGGGAAGACCGCACTGCTGGCGGAGGCGCGCAGCCGCGCCGCGGCGCTCGGCTTCACCGTGCTGTCGGGCGGTGGCGGCGAGACCGAGCAGGAGCTGGCGTTCCGGCTGATCCGCCAGGTCGTGCAGCCGGCCCTGGCGACGATGGACGACGCCGAACTGCGCACCTTCCTGGGCAGCTGGTACGACATCGTCGCCGCCGCGCTCGGCCTGGAGGCGACGAGCACCGCCGCCGTCCCGGACCCGACCGGCGTACGGGACGGCCTCGACTGGGTGATGACGCGGCTCACCGTGCTGAAGGCCCCGGTCGTCCTGCTCCTGGACGATCTGCACTGGGCCGACCTGGAGTCCCTGAACTGGCTCGCCTCCTTCGCTCCGCGCGCCGCCGACCTGCCGCTGCTGATCGTGGCCGCCTACCGGCCGAACGATCTGCCGGACGAGGCGGCGGCCTTCCGCACCCTCGTCGAGCGCAACACGCGGCGTCCCTACACCCTCGCCCCGCTCACCGCCGCCGCGGTGGCGCGCATCGTGCGGGAGGAAGTGGGGCCGGGCGCCGAGGACGCGTTCTGCGACGAGTGCTGGACGGTCACGAGCGGCAACCCCTTCGAGACGGTGGAGCTCGCCATCCGCCTGGGCGAGCAGCGCCTGAAGGGCACCTCGGAGGACCTGCCGGCGATGCGCACGCTCGCGGCGGCGGTCAAGGGCCCGGGGCTGCTCGCCCGTCTTCGCGAACTCGGCACGGCCACCCGCCGTTTCGCGCACGCGGCGGCCGTCCTGGGCGCGCCGTTCGACCCGCACATCGCCGCCAGCCTCGCCGCGGTCGGCAGCGAGCAGGCCGCCCGGTCGATCGAGAAGCTGCGCGCCGCCCGCTTCGTCGCCGAGGGGCACGGCCCCGGAGGCACCCTGAACTTCGTGCACCCGCTGATCGCCACCACGATCTACGGGGACGTTCCCGACGCCCTGCGGGCCGGTATGCACAACGCGGCCGCCGTCGCCATCCGCGCCGCCGGTTTCGGGCCCACCGACGCCGCCCGCCATCTGCTGGAGGTGCCCTGCGAAGGCAAGAGCGAGCTGGTGGAGTGCCTGCGGGAGGCCGCCCGGGAGTACCTGCGCGCCGGGGCGCCGGAGGCCGCGCGCCGGCTGCTGGCCCGGGCCCTCCAGGAGCCGCCGCTGCCGGAGGAGCGGGCCGCGCTGCTGCACGAGCTCGCCTGCGCCACGTTCCTCATCGAGCCCAGGGCCACGGTCGCCCATCTGCGGGAGGCACTGACGGAGAAGTCCATCGAGCCGGAGCTGCGGGCCTCCATCGTGTACCGGCTGAGCCAGGCCCTGGCCCACACGGACCGGATGGCGGAGGCCGCGACGCTGGCCGCGGAGGAGGCCCGCGGCACCCGGCACCCCCGGATCCGGCTGCGGCTCCAGGCCGATCACTTCGTGTGGAGCATGTTCCGCACCGACGAACCGGACTCGGCCGCCCGCTCCCGCCGGCTGACCAGGCTGGCCGAACGGCTGCCGGGCCGGGGCCCGGAGGAGCGCTGGATCCTCGGGCTGCGGGCCTGGGACGCGCTGCTGCGCGGCGAGCCGCGGCGCTCGGTGCTGCGGTACGCCGAGGACGCCCTGACCGGCGGCATGAGCTGGACCGACGAGAACCGGGGCTTCGAGATCCCGGTCTCGGTGGCCCTGGTGTTCATGTACTGCGACCAGCCGCGCCGGGCCGAGGAGCTGTTCAACAAGGGCATGGCCGAGTGCGAGACCAAAGGGTGGCGCGGCTCCCATCTGGCGGTCGGGCAGACCCTGTTCGGCTACATCCGCTACCGCCGGGGCGACCTCGTCGACGCCGAGGCGTGGGTCCGCGAGGGCCTGCGCACCGCCGAGCGGGTCGAAGGGGCCGTACCCGCACAGTGGTTCGCCGTCGGCACCCTCATCCAGACCCTGCTGGCGCGCGGCCGGATCGCCGCCGCCCGCCAGGTCGCCGACGAGCACCCCGGATACGGCGAGGTCGTGCCGGGCGCCGTCATCTACCCCGACCCCCGCACGGTGTACGCCGAGTTGCTGCTGGCGGAGGGGCGGCGGACCGAGGCCGTGGAGCTGCTGTCCGAGGTGGGGGAATGGCTGGACGGCCGGGACTGGCGTAACCCCTCCTGGTGCCCCTGGCGGCTGGATCTGTCGGCCGCGCTCGCCCGTACCGCGCCGGAGCGGTCGGTGCGGCTGGCGCGCGAAGCCGTCGCGCGGGCGCGGGACTTCGGCGCGGCGTCGGTGATCGGCCAGGCGCTGCGCAGCGAGGCCGAGGCGACCGGCGGCCGGGCGGCGCTCGAGCTGTACGCGGAGGCCGTGGACCATCTGGAGCAGTCGCCGGCCGCGTACGAGCTGGCGCGGGCGCTGGTCGGGCACGGGGCCGCGCTGTCCCGGGAGGGGCTGCTGCACGACGCGGCCGACCGGCTCTACCAGGGCCTGGAAGTCGCCGTGCACTGCGGTGCGCAGTCGCTGGCGAACCGGGCCAGGGAGGAGCTGTCGACGGCCGGGATGCGGCCGCTGCCGCTGCGGTACACGCAGACCGACACGCTGTCCGCGCCCGAGCGCCGGGCCGCCGAACTGACCGCTCAGGGCCATCCGGCGCCGGTCGTCGCGAAGGAACTGCGGCTCACCGAGCAGGGGGTGCGGCAGCTGCTGTCGGCCGGCTACCGCAAGCTCGGCACCGATCCGGCGGGGCTCGCCGAGGCCTTGGAGGCGTTCCCCCGGCCGCGGTCGTGAGGGCGGCGTGGGGGCGGCGTCACTCGTGTGGCGCACACCCGGCGCCGGAGTGACGATGGTGGGGTGGACGGTGCCTGGACCTGCGAGAGCTGCGGCAGAGAGGCACCCGCCAGCGCGCAGAAGTGCCGCGTGTGCGGGGCCTGGCTGCCGCCCTACGGCACGGACGACGGTTCTCCCTGGTGGCGGCTGCGCCGACGGCACAGGGCACCGCCGCCGAGGCTGGTCACCTCCGCGCAGCGCACCCGCGCCGGTGAGCGCCCGCGGGACACCTGGACGGGTGAGCTGCGCACCGACGACTCCTGGACCGACCCGCCGCCGCTGACCGTCCAGGCGCCGCCCCCGTCGCTCGTCCTCAGGGGCAGTGGGACCGTCGAGGGCGAGGCGCAGGACGTGCGGATGCGCAGCGAGGTCAACGGCAGGGCGGGCAGCGCCAGTACGACGGTGGTGTGCACCTTCCGGGTGGAGGTGCGGGACCGCCGGAGCCGGCAGCCGCTGCGGCTGGTGGCCGTGGAGATGCGCGGGGACACCTTCGAGGGCGCGGTGAGCGACGGCGACTGGGTGCGGGCCACCGGTGAGTTCCAGCGCGGCACGCTGCGGGTGTGGCGGCTGTCGAACCTGACGACGGGTGCCGAGGTGTCCGCCGGCCGGACCAACGTGGTGGCGATCGGGGTCATCCTGGTGCTGTTCGTGGCGTACATGCTGTTCCTGTTCGGCTTCGTCGCCCGCTAGCGGCGGTCGGGGATGGGGGTCCGCAGGTCCACCAGCCGGAAGTCGCCGTCGCCGCGCGGCTCGATGTAGGCGAGCGGGGCGTAGTGGTAGGGGACGCCATGGGGGCGGCGCGGCAGTGGCCGTCCGCGGCGGCCGAGGGGCCATTCGACGTCGCCGGTGAGGACCCGGGCGGGGACGAGCCAGTAGTCGCCGTGGCGGTAGACGCGGGAGCGTTCCGCGCCGGGTTCGAACCAGATGTGCACGCCGTCCTCCAGCGGCAGCCACTCGCCCTCGCGGACGGGCAGGCCGAGTTCGTCGGCCGCCTCGCCTCCTTCGGCGCCGCCGTGGTCCCAGCGGCGCAGCAGCGGGTGGCGGCGCTGGACCTGGCCGGCTTCGGCGAGGTAGGGGTCCTGGGCGGGGTCGGCGTCCAGGAGCACCCGGTTCCCGGCGTAGTCGATCTCTCTGACGGTACGGAGCCGGACGCAGCCCTCGCCGGGGCGGTCCGCGGCGCCGCGGCTCACGGTGGCGTCGTCGACGATCTCGACGACGTCGCCGATGTCGAGGCCGAGTTTGTCGTCGCGGCCGAGGGTGTCGAGCCGGACCGAGGCGCCGGAGACGTCGCGGACGGGCAGGGCGACGGAGCCGTTCTCGCGGGACCACTTGAAGGTGGCCGTGCCGGCGGTGCCGCCCTGGTGGATCTCCACCCGGTACAGCTGGTTCTCGGGGGCGCGGTAGCCGAAGGACGGGGGCAGGGCGTCGGTGGTGCGGGACTCGTCGGGGCGCAGAGTGCGGGCGGCCAGCATGCCGCGCGGTTCGAACCGCCGGCGGATGCGTTCGCGCAGGTAGCGGGTGGCGTTGCGCATGTCGGGGACGAACGAGCCGTGTTCGATGGGGACGGTGCACAGCTGCCAGACCACGCGGGTGCGGGCGGTGGTGTCGGGGCCGTCGGTGCCGAGGGCCACCTCGCGCAGCCAGGGCGCCTCGGCCGCGGTGACCAGGCGTTCCCACACCCGCAGGTACACCAGGAAGGGCCCGGAAGGGAGGGGGTCGCCGTCCCGCTCGGGGTCGAGGTGGCCGTCGGGCTGGTCCCAGTAGTCCGAGCCGTCGCACTCGCAGAGGATGCCGTCGACGTACAGGCGGCCCGGGGCGACGGTGAAGGTCTCGCCGTCGTACCCGTCGACGCCGAACGCGCCGATGCCGTCGGGGTCCTGGTCGGGCGGGTAGGCGACGGGGCCGAGGAGGTCGGCGGCCAGGGTGCGCACGTAGTGCAGGAGGATCGCCGTCTGTTCGTTGATCTCGGCGTCGAGCTGGACGCGGCCCTGCTGGGAGAGGACGGCCGAGAAGCGCCGGGCGGGGTCGAAGGTGACGCGGGAGAAGTCGCCGTGCATGGGGGTGTTTCCTGCCTGTGGGCCGTTCGGGGGGTGGGGCCGGGCGGGGTCGTCAGGTGACGAAGAAGATGCCGGTGTCGCAGCCGGCGGGGGTGTACTCGGCGAGCCGGGTGCGCAGGTTGTCCTCGCGCTGCGGCTGGAACAGGTGGTGCAGGGCGCCGGGTTCGCCGCCGTCGTCGGCGCCGCGGCGGATCTCCTCGGCGCAGCCGTCGGCGAGCCGGATGTAGTCGGGGAGGCCGTAGCGGGTGCCGGCGAAGCGCAGCTGGAGCCGTGCCGGGTCGTCGGAGTGTTCGGGCAGGCAGTGGAACCGCGGTGGTGTGCGGGAGCCTTCCGGGACCCAGCAGTGGCGTACGGAGCCCTGGTGCCGGCGGGTGATCCAGACCTCGCCGTCCAGCAGGGAGTTCTCCAGCACGTCCACGGCGCGTGCCCGGACGGCTCCGACGACGGTGGTGCGGCGGGTGGTGAGGACGACGTCGGCGGTGCCGCCGTACGGGTCGGAGAAGGCCGTCGCCTCGCGCTGGGTGGCGTCGAGGACGGTGTCGTGCAGCGCGATCCGGGCGTCTTCGGCGGTGTCGGCCACGGTGACGGCGCCGAGGACGCTGTGCCGCACCTCGACGTGGACCGGGTTGTCGGCGGCGATCTCCAGGCTGGGCGCGTCGGGTGCCAGCGGGGTGCCGTCGGGGGTGACGGCCCAGCCGGGGACGAACGTGCAGTGCCGGACGTCGAGTTGGCCGACGCGGCCCTCGACCCGCACGCTGCCGCCGGTGACCAGCAGTCCGTCGAGGACGAGCCGCGCGGGGGGCCTGGCGTCGTTCTCGCCTCCGGTGCCGGTGATCACGAGGGTGCGAGGGCGGTCGCCGCCGCGGCGGGACAGCCGGATGACGGGGCGGACGCCGTCGGCGGCGCGCAGGGTGAGCCGGTCGCCCGGGTCGAGGCGGATGCGGGTGAGGTCCTCGTGGACGTCGTTGGCGGTGATCTCGACGATCGCCTCCGCCTTGCCCGGCAGCCCGCGTTTGCCCGCGTGCCAGTGGTCGAGGGCGTCGGTGATGCGGCGGTGGTCGTGCTCCGGGCCGACGCGGTAGGTGGTGGTCGTTCCGCTCGGCGCTGATTCCGGGCGGGGGTACTCGCCGCCGCCGAGGTCGCCGGCGAAGGCGTGGTGGTAGGTGACGCGGACGCCGTGGTCGGGGGCGGTTCCGCTGGGCAGGGCCAGGCGGCCGAGGACGGGGTCGACGGCGACCCGGCCGCGGCGGGGCCGGTACCGCCAGTCGGTGAGGTCGGCGGCGACGATCCGGTCCAGCGGCACCGGGTCCGGGCCGGCCCACACGCACAGGCTCCTGCCGGGGCCGTAGAAGTCGTACGGTCGTTCGGCCAGGGCTCGGCGGGTGATCGGCTCGGGGACGTTGGTCTCGTCGGCGACACGGCCGCTCGACGGCTCGGGCACCGGTGCGGTGAACAGGGGTGTGTCGAGAGCGAGCACGTTGAAGGTGTAGCAGGCGTCGTCCCGGTCGAGGCAGTACGCGGGGGCGCGTGTCACCGAGTAGGTGCGCAGCCGCCACACGTGCAGGCCCACGGACTGGATGTTGTACCGGCCGGACCGGCGCGGGGAGCCGGCGCGGGGCACCTCCACGGTGCGCGCCAGCTGGTCGAAGGGGCCGCCCACCGCGTCCAGCGCCCCGGCGCGGCGTACGTCGGCCAGGGCGCCGCGGGCCGTTCTGCGGCGGGCGTCGGCGTCGTCGGAGGTGTAGCGGCGCACCGGTTGGGTGACGGAGAGCGTGTCGCGGTACTCGACGACCCGGGCGGGCCAGCCGGCCACGCCGGACGCCAGGTCCTCCAGGAGGGCGAGGGTGCCCTTGCGGCGGCGGTTGGCGACGGTGTCGGCGACGTCGCGCCGGGGGACGGCGGCGGCCGGCAGTCCGGTGGCCCGCGAGGTGTCGTCGGAGAGGGCGGCGGCGATGCCGGGCAGCACCTCGTAGCCGACGAGTGCGCCGATGTAGGGGGCGACCCAGTCCTCGCAGGTCTCGATGAACCAGTTGTCGTAGAGGCGTTCGATGTCGGCCTGGAGCACGTGGGCCTGCTCGGCGACGACCGAGAGCAGCGCGTACAGCGGCCGGCCGCGCTCCTCGTCGTGTCGGCGGTGGACGGCGGGCAGCAGTGCGTACAGCTCGTCGGGGGTCATGGGATCCTCCGCAGGATCAGGGTCCCGGGCACGGCCGGGTCCAGCAGGACCAGTTGGGCCGGGCGCAGCAGGGTGCGGGGGGCGTCGCCGGTGGACCGCCGGGCGGACGGCCGCCGGGCGTCGGGGCGGCCGAGAACGACCGTGGGGGCGCGCGCGGTGTCGACGGGGACGAGCGGACCCTCCGAGGTGGCCACCTCGCGTACGGTGCGCGGGCCGGCGGGCAGGGCGGGGACGACGGAGACGACGGACGGGTGGTCGGCGAAGCGGGCCACCTCCGCGGCGCCGGCGCCCTCCGGCACCCCGCCGAAGGCGTCCACGTCCACGAAGTCGACGCCGGGCACCGCGTGGGCGGCGGCGACCACGGCGCTGAGGTGGACGGGACGGGTGAGGCGGGCGGCGTCGAAGCCGAGCCGGGCGGCCAGCGCCTCCCGCACCCGGCGTTCGACCTTGTCCGGCAGGTGGTCGGGGTGGGTGCGGACGCCGAGCACCACGACGAGCCGGACCCGTTCGCAGGGTTCGACCCGTACCGGCAGACCCGGGTCGCCGTACCGGCGCAGGGCCTTGCGCAACCCGGTGAGCAGCGGTGCGGCGGGGTCGAGGGGGGCGTCGTCGGCGGCGGCCACGGTGACGTGGACGAGCGGGCGGCGGCCGTCGGTGCAGCGCCGGGCGATGGCCTTGCCGACGCCGGCGAAGGCGCGGGCGAAGGACTCGTAGTCGCGCACCGACACCAGCCGGTCGAAGGCGGCCAGCCGCAGCGGGATCGCCTGGCGCAGTTCGGCCGGGCCGTCGGCGTCGGCGCCGCCGGTGGCGGGCAGCGGGTTGGTGACCGCGGCGACGCCGAGCGGTTTGCTGATGACCTGGCTGATCCGTCCGGCGGGCACGTTGCCCGCGCGGCCGCCGCCGATGCGGTAGCGGGCGGTGATGTTCTCGGTGCCGGTGGGCGGGCGGGCGCCGTGGCGGCCGTCGCCGAACTGCACGGCCGCCTTGCCGTCGGCGCCCGCGGCAAGCCGGTACACCTGATCGGCGGGGCCCGCCTCGCCGAGGTCGGCGGTGCGCCGCCAGGCCACGCCGTCGACGCGGACGGTCAGGGCCTCCTCGCCGCCGTCGGCGGTCTCGGCCGGCAGCCAGACCAGCGGCCCCTGCCTGAGCGGCAGCGTCAGCCCGGCGCGGGTGGCGTCGCCGCTGCCCAGCACCTCGGTGACGGTCTCCCCCGCGGTTGCCGCCACCACGTTGCCGTGCACGACGACGGAGTCGCGCCGGTAGCGGTGTGCGAGCGGGGCGGTCAGCACCAGGGTGGTGCGCACCCGGGCGTCGGGCGAGGTGCCGTCGAAGGCGTGCCGCACCCCGGCGAGGACGGCGAGTTCGGCGCCGGGGACGCCGGGGCGGCGGCCGGGGGCGGCGCCGGTCTCGGGGACGACGTCGGTGCGCTCTCCGGCGACGACGACCGGCCGTCCGGGGGTCAGTCCCTCGTAGGTGCCGTCCAGGGCGATGGTGGCGCCCGCCACGTCGGAGGTCTCGGGCGAGGGTGCGAGGGTCAACGGGGCGGGCGCCGCCCACACGGTGGTGGCGCGGCGGGCGGCGATGTCCTCGACGTCGTCGGTCCAGGGGGCGGACAGCCGCAGCCGGGTCACGCGGGCGGCGTCCTGTTCGTCGGCGACGGAGAGCCGTTCGGCCTCGGTGACGCGCAGGACGCGGGTACGGGGCCGGCCCGCGACGCGTACGGCGATCCAGCTGCCGGGCTGGATCTCCTCCTGCACGGCGTCGAGGAGCAGGACGTCGGCGGTGAGCGGGGCGGTGCCGTCGGCCCGGGCGGGGACGGCGGCGCGCAGCAGCCGTTTCACGCGGGCGTCGTCGGGGACGGCGGCGCCGAGGGGTGTGGTGGTGACGCGGAAGTGCAGGACGTCCGGTGGTGGGGGGGCCGCCGGGGAGACGGCGGCCAGCGCGGCGTAGAAGGAGGCGGTGAGGCCGGGCCGGTGGCCGGCGAGGAGGCGGGGCAGCGCGTCGGAGCCGGCGCCCAGGGCGTCGGTGACGGTGGGCGGGCCGGCGGGCCGGGTGGCGGGCGGCGGGCCGGCGGGGCGGAGCGCGTCGAGCAGCGGGGCGACGGTGTGCAGGATGCCGCGGCCGGGGGTGCCGAGGTCCCGCAGCAGCGCTTCCCGGTCGGTCGTGCCGGGCCGCGGCGCGGGTGCGCGGGTCAGCCGGCGGACGGCGTCGCGGACGGTGGCGAGGCGGACGGCGGCGCGCTCGGCGAGGGCGTCGACGTCCAGGCCGCCGGTGTCAGGGCCGTCGGTGTCCGAGCGGCCGGTGTCCGCGCGGCCAACGTCCACGACGTCGGTTTCCGGGTCGCCGGTGTCCGGGTCGCCGGTGTCCGGGTCGCCGGTGTCCGGCGCGTCGGCGTCGTCGGACAGCCGGTCCCGGAGGCGGCGCAGGCGGCGGTCGAGGCGGGCCGCGAAGGTGTCCGGGTCGCGCAGTCGCCCGGCGTGCTCCCGGACGTCCCGCAGCAGTTCCAGCAGTTCCTCGAAGGGGCCGCGGGAGCGGGCCCGGCCGGCCGCGTCCTCCAGGTCCTCCCACAGCGCGTCCACGGCGACCGCGAGCTGCCGGTGCGGGTCGGGCACCCGCAGCCGCACGGTGGTCCGGCCGCGCGCGGGGTCCCGCTCGACCGCTTCCACCAGGCGCGTCAGGTCGAGGCGGGGGTCGGGATAGCTGAACAGCAGCCGGTCGCCGGGGCGTACGGGGTGCTGGACGCCGTCGACGTCGATGGCGTCGACAGTGATCGCGGCGTCCGGCGCGAGCGCGGCGGGGCAGGTGGTGCGCACGGGGAGCCGGTTCCACTCCGCCCGGGCGGTGAGGTTCGCGGCGGTCTCGAACGCGAGCGGCAGACCGCCCGGCTCGGGCGCGCTCCGCACCTGCGAGCCGGCCGGTACGACGCAGGAGGTGCCGGGGTCCAGGGTGTAGGCGAGATGAGTGGTGGCCGCGAGGGCGGGACGGGGCCGGTGGCCGACGAGACGGCCGAGCCGGACCAGGGAGTCGTGTTCGGTCGCGGTGCCGAGGAACCCCTCGTTGGCGATCCGCTCCTGGTAGAAGCTCAGCACGTCGGCGACGACGGCCCAGGCGTCGAGCAGCGCGACCGAGGGGTCGTCGGGCTCCCGGGTGGTCAGCCCGGCCAGGGCGCCGCGGCCGGTGGGCGGCGGTCCGGCCGGGGTGTCGTCGTCCGCGCCGGGCGGCCGGTCCAGGGGGTCGAGGCCCGCCTCGGGCAGCCGGGCCAGCATCGCGTCGAGGAACTGGTGGTAGGTGCCGACGCGGTAGGACAGGGCGGGCAGCCCGGGCCGGTTGCGCGGCGGGCACGGGCCGTCGGTCGGGGCGGTCATCGTCCGCCTCTCAGGTTCAGGGCCAGGCGGCCGTTCTCCGGGCGGGTGACGTCGCCGTCGAGCCGGGGGATCTCGTGCGGGCGCAGCCGCAGCTCGCCGGAGGACGGCACGTCCTGTCCGGGCCCGGTGTCGTCGTGGGTCCTGCGCAGCCGGGTGACCTCGGCGTGCCGGACTCCGGGGACGTCCATGCACAGGGCGACCAGGGCGTCGGCCCGCACCGGGGTGCCGAAGGTGAGGGCGGAGGGGTCGAAGAAGCCGGTCCGGCCGCCGGTGCGGCGGCCCGGCAGCAGGCGGTGCAGCAAGGCGGTGCGGACATAGGCGGTGACCTGGTGCGGGTCGACGAGCACGTCGATGGCGATGTCCAGGGGCACCAGCAGGGCGGGGCGGGTGACGACGTCGTGGCCGATGCGCCGGTAGCGGTGCAGGTCGGTGCGGACGTCCTCCAGGAGCCGGGGCGAGGGTGCGGTGGCGCCCTCCGGGTCGAGGGCGACGTCGGCCTCGTACCAGCTGCCGGTCCAGCGGAGCGTGGCGGTGGCGCGCTGCACGCCTGGCCGTCGGGCGGCGAGGGTGGCGTAGTCCTCGGCGGTGACGGCGCGCAGCAGGGTGCGGAAGGGGGCGCTGGGGGCGGCCCGGCGGACCTCGTCGACCGGTTCCGGGTCGGTGCCGCCGGTCGCGGGCAGGGGGTTGCGGACGCGGGTGACGACGCCCCGCAGGTCCGTCTCGCGGGTGACGACGCCCCGCAGGTCCGTCTCGCGGGCGGCGACCCGGTTGACGGCCTCGCTGCCGGTGTTGCCGGCCCGGCCGTTGCCCACCCGGTAGACGGCGGACAGCTTGCCGCCCGGGCGGGGTGCCCGCCCGCACCGGCCGTCGCCGAAGCGCAGGGACAGCACGCCGTCGTCGTCGGTCTCGGCGGTCACATGGCGGTCGCGGGGGCCGCTGGACAGCAAGTCCCGGCGGGGCAGCCAGTCCGGCTTCGTGGAGTGCCCGCTCTCCTCCTCGACCAGGCGCAGCGCGGGCAGCGCCTCACGGGGGTCGGGGCGCAGCGCGGTGCTCGCCGGTCCGTTCAGGGCGGTGTCGTCGGGTCGCAGGGACGCTCCGGACAGGCCGGCCCAGGTGCGGCCCAGTTCCCGCATGTCGTCCGGGTCCAGGACGTATCCGGCGCGGGCCCGGCGTACCAGGCGGTCGACCTGGCGCAGTTTGGGTTCGAGCAGTTCGTCGAAGCGGGACCGGAGGCGGAGCAGGTGGGTCTCGGGGTCCTCGGTGTCGGAGTAGGCCCGGCCGAACAGCGCCCGCAGGAACTTCCGGTCCTCGGCGTCGAGTTCCGTCGCGGAGTGCTGGAGGTCGCGCAGCCGGTCACGGGCCTCGGCGGCGAGGTCGAGGAGCCGGCGGGCCTGGGCCGCGGCCGCGTCGGCGGGGCGGGGGTGGGGCGGCGACCAGGTGACGGGCCGGCCGCTCAGGGTGGCGGTGAAGGGCCGGCGGGGGATGCCGGGCGGCTCGGCCGCCGTGTCCGGCACGTGCAGGATGTCGGCGGTGCGGTCGGGCAGCCAGGTGTTCTCCAGGCCGTGCTCGACGAGCACGGCGTTGCCGCACGCCACGACCGTGGCGCCCGGCCGGCCGTCGGCGTCGCGGGGGTTGCGGACGGTCAGCGGGAAGGTGAGGGCGTCCTCCTCCGCCCAGGCGATCTTCAGGACGGGTGTGCCGGTGTAGTCGTCGATGTCGGGAGTCGTCCAGGTGATCCGCACCGCCTGCCGGTGCGTCGGGTCGGCGGCGCCGCCGTCGGGCCCCGCCGTCTCCTCCAGGACGATCAGGTCGCCCGCCCGGAACCGCAGGACCCGGCCGCGGCCCTGGCCGGGGTGCTGGTCGAGGAGGGCGGCGCGGGTGGTGCCGGCGGGCAGCCGGTAAGCGTCCTGCCCCCAGGCCCACAGGGCGACCCGGTTGTGCTCGGGCAGGAACGTCGTCTCGCGCGGCTCCAGCGGCTGGTAGACGGGGTGCGGTCCGGCGGCGAGGGCGCCCGCGGTCATCACCGGGTCGCTCGCCCCGCCGGTCTCGTCGCTGGGCAGTGCGGTGAAGGCCAGCTGCCGGGTGTGCACGGTGAGGGCCGCACTGGTCTCCACGCAGACGACGGTGCGGGCGGCGCAGCCGTCGTGCATCGGGTAGCCGACGAGCCGGGCGTGCCGCCGTACCGAGGTGCGCAGCCGGGCGGTGTCCAGACAGGCCTCGGTGGCGACGGCGTCCTGCTGGTAGCTGAGCTGGTCGCCGACGTGGGCCAGGATCTCCACCAGGGTGATCCACAGGTCGGGCGCGTGGCGTTCGGTCCAGCGCGGCAGGGTGAGCGACAGCCGCTCCAGCAGCAGCCGCCGCAAGCTCGCGTAGTCCTTGGCCAGGTAGTCGACGGCCGGCGCGGGCCGGGCGGGCGGCGCGCCGACGGGCTCGGCGCCGGGCGCCGCCTCGGGTCGGGCCGTCGGATGGAAGGTGAACTCCGCGCGGTTGCGGCCGCCGTGGAAGCCGCGGCCGAGCACCCGCAGCCGGTAGGTGGAGTCGTCGCCGGGCCGGTCCAGGGTGAGGGTGCGGCGGTGCGCCGCCCTGCCGTCGGGTTCCTCGCCGGTCTCGCGGCCGACGTGCAGCACCTTGAGCCCGACGACCCGTCGCCCGCCCTCGATCACGAAGCTGTCGCGGCCCACATGCGCGGGGAGCGGGCCGGAGAAGGTGACGGTGAGGGTGCGCCGGTCCGGATGCGCCCGCACGTCGTCGATGCCGACGAGCGCGGCGGACGTCCGCCGGTCCGCGTCGTGGAGATCGGTCATACGGCCGCTCCCCCGCTCACCGTGAGGGTCAGACGCTCCCCGGTGGCCTTGAGCACGTAGGCCACGTGGACCCGCAGGGTGGCCTCCTCCGCGGTCACCGTCAGGGCCTCCACCGCGAGCAGGTCGCCGAGCCAGCGCTGGAGTGCGGCCTGGGCGGTCATCTCCAGGGTCGTGGCCAGTTCCGGGCTGTTCCCGGCGAAGACCATGTCGAGGAGGTTGCAGCCGAAGTCGGGCCGGTTGACGCGTTCTCCGGGGCTGGTGAAGAGGACCTGCTCGACCATGTCCCGGACGTGGCCGGCGTGGTCGACGGTCGCCGTACGGCCGCGGGCGTCGACCCGGTAGGGGAAGTCGATGTCCATCGCGGTCACATCCCCGAGACCCGGAGCTGCATGGCCAGCACCATCGGCGGATTGGGCGGTGGTGTGCCCACGCCCATCGCCGGGGCGGGGCCGACGGGCGGAGTCGGCTGGAGGAGTACGGGCAGGCCGTTCACGAACACCCGGGTGGAGGGCTGGAGCCAGACGACGCCGGTGCAGGGCGGCGCGCCCACGGTCATGGCCGGGAAGGAGCAGCCGGCCACCATGAACACGTCGGCGCTGGTGGCGACCGGTTGCGGCCCGACCAGTACGCGCTGCTGCGCCGGGGCGGGGATGGTGACGAGGCCGGGCGGGTGGGCGCACATCATCAGGGCGCCGTAGTGCATCAGCAGTCCTGGCATGGCGTCCTCACAGCACCGTCAGCGCACCGTTGTTGACGGTGACCTGGGGGCCGGCGAGCTGGACGGTGGCGAGTCCGGGACCGCAGGACAGCTCGATCGACATCTCGTTGATCGTGATGTACGGCCCCTTGTCGCCGTGGAGTTGCAGCTTGATCCCGCCCGTCGGGCCCGGCAGGTCGCTGATGACCAGGGCGTTCCCGGTCGGGGTCGCCAGCACGATCTGCGGGATGCCGGGCGGGGTGGACTTGGCGGCCGGCGGCACGTCCCCGGAGTCGCCGCGCCGGAAGCCCAGGCACACCGGCCGGTCGGGGTCCCCGTCCAGGAACCGCACCCACACCCCGGAGTCCGGGGGCGGCACCACGTACATCCCGCAGTCCGCGCCCGCCATCGGCGTGACGGGCGCGGTCCACACGGGGTTGTCGTCACCGAGGACCTCGGGGACGCGCACCAGGAGCCGGCCGATGCCGGTCGGGTCGACGGCGGAGACGACCACACCCTGGTAGATGCCGTGCCACTGCTTCGCCTGAGGTGCCGGCCTCGCCTGCGCCGTGGGCCCGGTCGCCTGCGTGGCTGCCGGGTTCGCCTGCGGTGCTGTCATGTTCGTGTGCGGTGCTGTCGTGTTCGTGTGCGGTGCTGTCATGCGGTCACCACCTGGATGTCGGCGCCGAGTCCGTCGCGGACCAGCGTGAAGTGCTGCTTGTAGGAGTCACGGGTGAGGTCGTGGGTCACCGCCGCCACGCAGTACCGCCCGTCGTAGGCCTGCCCCGCCCCACGCACCCCGACCAGGCCGTGCGGGCCGAGGACATGGCCGTAGCGCAGCACGTCGACGGTGCCGCGGCCGGTGACGGGTTCGTCGGCGACCGCCCGGCCGAGCCCGGCCAGCAGGGTCTGCGGCAGGGAGCGCGCGGTCTGCCCGCGCAGCGCCTCGGTGCGCAGCGCGGGTGCCGGGCTCGCGGACAGGCTGGCGCGCAGCAGCCGTGGCTCGGGCGCGGTGGCCTCGGAGGCGGTGGTGGACGCCCCTTCCAGCCGGTGGGTGCCGTACGCGGAGGCGGCCAGTCCGTCGAGAGCGAAGGTCAGCTCCTCGACGTTGTCCGCCGCTCCGCAGCCGGTGGTGAGGGCGGGCGGGGGGGGGCCCGCCCCCCGGTGCGGGCCCCCCGATGCGGGGGGGGGGCCCCGCGGCCGCCCCCGGTGG
>NZ_JBEPAL010000064.1:0-39884 GCF_040298625.1 Streptomyces sp. NPDC001532 | reverse complement strand
TTCGGGCAGGTCGCACGGCAGGCGCCGGGCTGGTTCGAGGAGAAGGTCAGCCCGTCCATGGACGGCTTCGTGGCGCTGTGCAGGACGCTGCTGACCGAAGCGGATCTGTCGGCCCTCCTCGACTGGAGCGTGCTGGTGCCGTACGCGCTGGATGAGGAGATCGTGCTCCCCGTCGGCACCGCGTACTCCGGCGAGGAGACAACGGTCGCCGGGGCCTCGCGGGTGCTCGCCCTGGCCCAGCGGCTCGCCGATGCCGTCACACTGCCCGTGGACGCGATACCGGCGGGCGAGAACCTCGCACTCAGCCTGTGGTTCCTCGACGGCGAGGCGGAGCGGACCGCCCGGGTGCGGCCGGGACCGTGGGCCGAGGACCGCGACGCGGCGTTCTACGTGGCACTCAACCTGCGCGCCGCGCAGCACTCCCTGCGGTACGGCTGCCCGATGACCTACTCCTGAGCCACGGCGGCAGAGACGACCGGCCGGAGACGTCGTTGTATACGGGTTCGGACCAGGGCGGTGTCCGCCACGCTCCCGGGCCCGTGTCGTGCCCGAACACCGCCGCGTTACGTCGCTCCCGGGAATCCGGCAACAGCGCTGTGCGCGCCCGACCGGGGAGGGCGTCCTCCGCTCCGGCCCAAGGCGTGGCGCGAGCCCGTCGGAGGGCATCTGACTGCCTCTGACAAAAGCTGCTGATGATGAGGCTGCCGGCCGCTCTGCGCGTATGTCTGGGCATGGGTAACCGTCAGTCGCGGCCGTGGATCGTGTCGGATGAACTGTGGTCGCTGGTCGAGCCGTTGCTGCCGAAGCCGGGTCCGAAGAAGGCCGAGGGCAGACCGCGGGTGCCGGACCGGCAGGTCCTGTCCGGGATCCTCTTCGTCCTGCATACCGGCATCCGGTGGGAGTACCTGCCCCGGGAGCTCGGCTTCGGCTCGGGCATGACCTGCTGGCGGCGTCTTGCGGCCTGGAACGAGGCCGGTGTCTGGGGCCGGCTCCACCAGCTGCCGCTGAACGAGTTGCGGTCGAAGAACCAGCTGGACCGGGAACGGGCGGTGGTCGATTCCTCGCACGTGCGGGCCGCCCGGCGGGGCCCAAAGGCGGGCCGAGCCCGGTCGGCCGAGCGCGTCCGGGCAGCAAGCACCACCTCATCGTCGACGGCCAGGGCATGCCGCTCGCGGTGTCGCTGCACGGTTCTGTGAGAGCCGAGGGGTGAGATCCCTCTCGGCTACTCGGCGTATTGGGCAGGCCGGCGGTGGGGCGGCGGAGGCTGGCGACGTGATCCGGTGGCGGGTGTGGACCGGTGCTGCCTCAGGGTTGCCCCTGCGCCGCCGGGTGCCGACAGGGCCGCCCGGCCGCTGGGATATGTTCACGTCCGGGCCCGGCGGGGCGCGGGCTCCGGGGTCCCGGGGCCCGCGCCTCGCAGGTCCGCAAAGACCTATTTGTCATGCACTCACCATGTTTTTCATGGGTTGCCATACACACTGGAGGTCGGTGTGCATCCGCACCGCAGATCCTGGCTCCTCGGGCTGGTCGTCGCCCTCACCGCCGTTCTCGCCGCGCCCACCCCGGCCGCGGCGGTCACCGTCACGCCCGGGGCGGTCTTCAACGACCCCGCGGGCACGGCCGCCGACCAGAACAGGATCCGCGACCACCTCGTCTCGCTCATCGGCGACGCCCCGGCGGGCAGCTCGGTGCGCATGTCGATGTACACCTTCACCGACGGCCCCGTCCGGGAAGCGCTGATCGCGGCCAAGAACCGGGGCGTCTCCGTGCAGGTGATCCTCGACCACTTCTCCTCCGAAACCGTGACCGTGGGCGGGGAGCTGGAGACCCTGCGCACGGCGCTGGGCACCGACCGGACCCAGCCCTCGTGGCTGCTGGACTGCGGCAGGAACCGCGGCTGCATCGGCACCCGCCCGCTGACCAAGTCCGACGGCTCGCCGGACTACCCGATCAACCACAACAAGTTCGTCCTCTTCTCCCACACCGGAGGGGCGGACAACGTGGTGGTGCAGACCTCGTTCAACCTGACGACCCACCAGCGCGAACGCCTGCACAACAACGCGGTGACCCTCGTCGACAAGGGCCTCTACGACATCTACGGGGCCTACTTCGACGACCAGGTCGCCCACGCGGCCGGCGCCGGCCTGAGCCACTACTACAAGACGCCGATCAGCACCACGAACCCGGCGTACAAGGCGTACTTCTTCCCGCGCAAGGAGACGTCCGGCACCACCTACCAGACCGACGCCTCCACCGACACGGTCAAGCTGATCCTCGACAAGGTGAACTGCGCGGCGGGCTCCGAGGTGCGCATCGCGGCCAACCTCTTCTACCGGACCCACATCGCCGACGAGATGGTCTCCATGGTGGACGCGGGCTGCTCGGTGATCCTCGCCCACGACGGCGACCCCAACGGCGGCGGCGACGGTGTGAACTCCATGGGCAGGACCGTCGAGGGCATCCTCTCCGGGCAGCTCACCCAGCGCGTGGAGTGCTGGGAGACCCCGCCCGCCGGGCGCACCGGCAACATCGGTCTGCACTCGAAGTACCTGCTGGTCAACGGCACGTACGACGGTGTCGCCGGCAAGAAGATCGTCTGGGCCGGCAGCCACAACTACTCGTACCAGGCGCTGCGGTCGAACGACGAGACGCTGCTGAAGATCGACAACGCTGCCGTCTTCGACCAGTACAAGGCCAACCACGTGCAGCTCATGAGCTACTGCGCGGGCAGCTGACCCGCACCGCCGCCGGCCCGTACGGACGGCAGCGGCAACGGCCGGAGGGCCGGGCTCCCATGGGGAACCCGGCCCTCCGGCGCGTGTGGGCGCGGACTACTCGGCCTTGATGGCGTTCAGCATGTTCAGCTTCGCCGCGCTGCGAGCCGGCCCGTGCGCCCCGGCCCTGCCGTCGGGTGCGCTGGCTCCCGTGCGGCGGCTCAGTACTCGTACCGAGCAGTTCGGTACCTGACCGCGTCCAAGGCGTTCTGATACAGCTCGCGAATCGCTGCTCGGGCGTCCTGGTAGAGCTGCGTGCCCATCAGTGGCTCGCGGACGCGCTCACGCCCAGCCCGTAGCCCTCCTGGGGTTCTCGGTCTTTGCCGCTCGCCGGCTCGTGGGCAGGGGCGACGGGAGGGGGTCCCGTCTGCTGCGGGCGGGATTCGACCAAGCGCAACCTGGCGCCTGTGGAACGACCCGTGTCGGCGTCGTCTGTCACGGTGTCCCAGCGCGAGGCCGCGGACGTGTCGATGAACGGGACACCATACAGGTCGCCTGCCCATCACCGACACCCGGCTCTACGGCACCGCCCTGGCCCGCTCCTGGGACCGGCTGCACCCCAAGCTGACCCACCACTCCTCCTGGGCCGCAGCGGACGGAACCCTCCCCCCTCGTCGAGGGCGCGGTGATCCGCCTGGACATCGACCACCTGCCCAGCGGGGCCACCCCTCAAGCCGGTCTGGTGGTGGTGGTCAGGCAGCTCAAGCAGACGACGGTGTTCGACTGGTGTCACGCGCCGCCTTCACTGTCGGCTGTTTCCTTCGCATGGCCAGAAGGAGCAAGCCGGCCGCGCAGAACACCGCACCCGTCGTGACGTACAAGGCCAGCGGTGTCCAGCCCACGTCCAGCAGCCAGCCCGCCGTAGTGGGTGCGATGATGGCACCCACGCGGCCGACACTGATCGCCGCTCCCACACCTGTCGCCCGCAGCGGTGCCGGGTAGACGCTCGGTGTCAGGGCGTAGAGGCCGGCGATGCAGCCGTTGACCGCGACTCCGATGACCGCTCCGATGCAGAAGGCCAGGACGAGTGTGTCGGTGGAGGCCGCGAAGGCCACGACGAGTGCTGCGGACGCGAAGAGGTAGCTACGCAGGACGCTGCCGAGCGCGTACCGCGCGGCCAGTGCGCCCAGGAGCGCGGTGCCGAAGACGCCGCCCAGGTTGAGCAGCGTTCCGCCGGTCAGGCTCTGTGCCGCGGACATACCGGCCTGAACGAGCAGGGTCGGCGTCCAGCTTGTGACGAAGTAGAAGGCGGCCATGACGAGGAAGAAGGCACCCCACAGCACCAGGGTGGGGCGGCGGAGATCCGGCGCCAGAAGGCGGCGGAACCCGCCTGCGGAGGTGAGCGTCGTCGGGTCCTTGTCCGGGAGCGTGGACAGGTCTGGCTGCCCCATGCGGCGGGCCAGCTCGTTGACACGGCTCAGGGCATTGGAGGGTCTCCTGTCGAGGAGGAAGTCGAGCGATTCCGGCAGGAGACGGAAGGCGAGAGGAATGACGACCAGGGTGGCGAGTCCGCCGGCGAGGAACACCGAGCGCCACCCGTAGCGGTCGATGAGGGCGACCGAAGAGACGCCGCCGATCGTCGCGCCCACGGCGTACCCGGTGGAGTTGAGGCTGACGGCCAGACCGCGCCAGCGGCGGGAGGCGAACTCACCGGCGATGACGTTGCTGCAGGCGAGAACGGCGCCGATTCCGACACCGGTGAGCAGGCGCAGCGCCCCCAGCTGCTGCCAGTTCTGACTGACCGAGGACAGCAGCATGCCCGCGGCTGCGAGGGCCAGGCCGGCCAGGATGACTGGTCGCCGACCGATCCGGTCGGCCTGGGGAGCGATGAGCAGGGCGCCCAACGCCATGCCCGCCAGCCCGCTGCTCAGCAGCAGCCCGAGGGTACGGGAGTCGAGGTGCCACTCGCCGGAGATCGTCTTCCCGGTGAAGGACATGACCAGCACGTCGAATCCGTCGAGGGTGTTGAGCAGCACGCAGATGGCGATCACACCCCACTGGAAACGGCTCATGGGCCCGTCGTCCAGGGCCTGCGTGAGACGGGCGGTCACCGGACGGCCTGCGGTGCGGTGGGGCGGTGGGGACACTTCTCCATGGCAGCACTCCGTTGTCGACTGCGGGATCGCCGAACGGGCTCGTCGGCGCCGTGGGTGGCAGCCTCGGGTTCGGCAGTGGGAGCAGTCATGGTGCGAGGGGCGGTCTCGCGCGGCCAGGTGGTTTCCCGGATGCCGGGAAACAAGTGTTGCGGGCCGATGTCCTTCAGAGGTCGGGCGTGTCAACAGCTCGCGAAATGGCGCGGCCGCATGAGCGGACCAGATCGGCGAGCGCTCCGACGGACGTGGACCCGTGCCGGACCACCACGGAGACAGCCGCGGTCACCTCGCCGTCGTCGGTCGTGACGGGCGCGGCGACGGAGAGGGTGTCGGTGGACAGTTGCCGGTCGCTGACTGCGTAGCCGCACGTGCGTGCCTGGGCGAGGACCGCCCTGAGCCGGCCGCTGTCGGTGAGCGTGAACGGGGTGCGCCGGGGTATCGTCCGCGCGAGAGCCTCCTCCTGAACGGCTGCCGGTGCGTGAGCGAGCAGCACCAGTCCCGCCGCTGTCGTAGTGATGCCCAGCCGTCCTCCCACTCGTGTCAGCGTGGGCACGGCACAGCTCGGCGCGATGCGTTCGATGAAGACCACCTCGCTTGCGTCACGGACGGCGAGCTGGACGTTCTCACGGACGAGGGAGGAGAGGTCTCCCAGGTGAGGCAGTGCGCGCTCGCGCAGCCCTTGACTGCGCGGCGCCAAGGACGCGACCTCCCACAGCCGCAGCCCGATGCGGTAGCGGCCTTGCGCGTCGCGTTCCAGAGCGCCCCACACGAGCAGGTCACCCAGCATGCGGTGCACGGTGGAAACGGGCAGACCTGATCGCCGGGCCAACTCGCTCAGGGACAGGTGAGGACGCTGTGCGCTGAAGGCACCGAGGATGCGCAGAGCCCGGCCGATGACCGGCCCTGTTGCGGTGGCGGGCGAGGAAACGGCTTCTTGCGGGGAAGGGGAGGAAGGCGCGCTGCGCAGAGCGTGACGGGTCAAGGCGTGAGTCCTTTTCGCTACCTGGACGTCCCGCGCTTCACCGAGCTCACGGGCCGTCGCTGAGTGCCTCGGCGTCCAGCGACGCGATTTTGCGAAGGACGTCGACGGCCAGCTTGCGTTCGTCACCGGGAAGCGCGTCGAGCAGTTGCTCGTTGACGGCCTCGGCCGGACGGATCAGGGAGTCGAGTAGTTCGGCTCCCTGAGCGGTGAGGCTCAGCAGGGTCCGCCGACGGTCCTCCTCGTCGCGTACCTGACTGACGTAGTGCTGCTCGGTCAGTCGGCGGACGATGTGGTTGACCGTCGAACGGTCCAGTGAGGTGAAGCGCGCCAGGGTGCGCTGGTCGATGCCGGGGTCACGGCTGAGGGTGTTGAGGACGGCGAACTGCTGGGAGGTGATCTCCCTGGACACGTGCCGGAACCACAGGGCGGTGTGCACCTGTTCCGCGCGCCGGATCAGGTGTCCGACGTAGTTGTGCAGTTCCAGTGCGTGCGCCACGGTGCTCCGTCCGTCTGTCGCCGGGGTGGTGCCGGCCGGGGGACGGCCGGTGCGGGGAGTCTACGAGTGCCGGCACCACCCCGGTGGCGACCGCTTGGTCAGCGGCTGCGGCGGCCGGGGCGCTGGTCGTAAGGAAGGGCACGGGAGCCGTCGACACCGACCTCCAGGCGACCGACCTTCTCGATCTCCAGGACCACGCGGTCCCCGTGGCTGAGCGGTCCCACTCCGGCCGGGGTGCCGGTCGCGATCACGTCGCCCGGGTGCAGGGTCATGACGGAGGAGGTGTAGGCGATCAGTTCACGGACGCCGAAGATGAGGTCCGCCGTGTTGGTGCGCTGCCGGGTGGTGCCGCCGACGTCGCAGCGCAGGTCGAGGGCGTCCGGGTCCGGGATCTCGTCGGCGGTAACGATCCAGGGGCCGAGCGGGGTGAACGTGTCGAAGGACTTGCGGGTGGAGCGGTCCTCGCCGGATCGGACGGTGATGTCCAGGACGCAGGTGTAGCCGAAGACGTGGTCCAGGGCTTCGTCCGTGCTCACGTGCGAGGCGGTGCGGCCGATGACGACGCCCAGTTCGCCTTCCTGGTCGGTGCGCTTGTCGGAGTAGGGGAGGAGGATGTCCTGGCCTGGGCCGATGACGGAGGAGTTCGCCTTGAGGAAGACGCCGAGGTCGGCGACCGAGGTGGTGTACTCCATCTCGACCTTGTGGTCGAGGTAGTTGACCGGCGCGCCGATGATCTTCCCAGGGCGGAGGAGCGGAGCCTCCAGGACGGCTTCGGCCAGGGGGATGCGGGGCCGGCCGGCTGGTTCGAGACGGGTCGTCTCCCCGTCGGCGGACGCCTCGACGTACCGCTGGAGCGCACCGGCGGGGCCGGCGGTGTCGGCTCCGGCGACCTGGTCGGTCACGTCGAAGAGGTCGTCACCGACGACGAGTCCGAGGCGTCCCTTGTTGAACAGTGCCAGACGCATGCTGGCCTCCTTGTGGGTGTCGGGTGGGAGGGTCAGGCGCCGGGGTCGGCGTCTTCGGTGCGGTAGAGGCCGAGGGAGCGCATGACCGGCTCGTCGCTGTAGGAGAAGAGGACGGCGTCCGCGGAGACCGAGGTGTTGACGTGCCGGTAGGAGGCCCAGCCGGGGACGGCGAAGGTGTCGTGCTCGGACCACTCCAGCCGCTCGCCGTCGACGATCGTGGCGCCTTCGCCGCGGACGACGTTGAAGATGGTCGAGGCCGTGTGGCGGCGGCCGGCTCCCTCGAAGCCGGGGCGGAGCCGCTGGACGCGGCAGCCGATGGTGGGCATGACCGGGCCGCCGGTCCAGGGGTTGCTGTACTCCAGGACGACGCCGTCGACGTCGCTGCCGTCGGCCGTGTCGGCGATGGCGTCCAGGGCGCGCTCCGTCTCCGCCCACGTGTACCGGGTGACGGGGGAGTTGGGGCCGTCCTGGGTGAGCCAGGCGGGGGTGAGCCGGCCGTGCAGGAACTGGCGGCTGCCGGCGTCGTCGGGCTTGGTCACGGGCTGGAGCCGCTGCTGGTACTGCTCGTAGAAGCCGGCTTCTAGGGCGTTGACCAAGGGGTAGTCGAGTGCGTCGAGCCAGATCATCGGCGCGTCACCCTCGTGGGTGTGGTCGTGCCAGTGCCAGCCGGGAGTGAGCAGGAGGTCGCCGGGGGCCATGAAGACCCGCTCGCCGTTGACGGTGGTCCAGGCACCGTCGCCTTCGAGGATGAAGCGGAAGGCGTTGGAGGTGTGCCGGTGTGCCTGTGCGGTCTCGCCGGGCAGGATGATCTGGAGGCCCGCGTAGAGGGTGTTGACCGTGGCCGGGGGGTCGGTGAGGCCGGGGTTGACGAGCATGAGGACCCGTCGTTCGGCCTCCTCCAGGGACAGCGTCTTGGAGAAGTGCAGGAGATGCGGGCGGAGTTCGCGCCAGTCCCAGCGGTAGGGGACGGCGCGGCTCTTGGGCTGGGCGGGGAACAAGTTGCCGTAGAAGCGCCACAGCGGGGCGGCTCCCAGGCCCTCCAGGGCCTTGTAGGCGAGTTCGTCGGCTGTCATGGTGTCCTCCTACGCGAGCCGGATCACAGGGCGGGAGCAGGTGCGGGGGTGGGGGTCCACACCCAGGAGATGTCGTCGAACGCCTCGGGGCCGCGCGACGACAGGAGCACGTTGCGCAGGGTGGCTCCCATGCCTTCGAGGTGGCAGATCTCGCCGAAGCGGCGGGCGTTGGTCTGGATGAGGGTCGCCCGTTCCCGACGCCGGTCCGCGTATGCGGCGAAGGCGTCGGCGGGGTCCGCGCTCTGGCCGAGAGCCTGGCCGAGCGCCACGGCGTCCTCCAGCGCCTGGCAGGCGCCCTGCGCGAGGTACTGGAGCATGGGGTGGGCGGCGTCTCCGAGAAGCGCGATCCGCCCGTGCACCCAGGTGCTGATCGGGGCGCGGTCGTACAGCGGCCAGCGACGGTCGCGGGAGACGAGCGGCAGCGCGTCGCGCACGGCCTCGCAAGCGCCGGCGAAGCGCTCCTCCAGCTCGGCCTCGGTGCCCCAGTCGTCGGAGTCCGCCGTGTAGTGGTCGCTCTCGAACACGGCGACCTGGTTGTACAGCTCGCCGCGACGTACGGGGTACTGCACCAGGTGCATGCGCGGCCCGGCCCACACCATGACCGCTTCCGAGGCGGCGTGCTGGGACATCCGGCCGGTCATCTTCCCGGTGGGCAGGGCGCCGCGGAAGGCGACGTAGCGCGAGCAGACCGGTTCCCCGTCACCGACCAGCACCTGGCGCAGCCGGGAGTGCAGTCCGTCCGCGGCGACGACCGCGTCGGCGGTCAGCGGGACGTGGCCCTCCGCGAAGTGCAGGTGCACCCCGGATCCGTCCTGGTCGGCCTCGGCGACGGTGTGTCCCGTGCACAGTGTGACGGCGGGGTGCTCCTGACAGGCGGTCAGCAGTGCGGCGTGCAGGTCGGTGCGGTGGGTGACCAGGTACGGGTGTGCGAAACGGTTGGTGTAGGCCGAGCTGCGCAGATCGAGGGAGGTGACCTCGTCACCGGTCAGGGCATCCATCATGACCAGCCGGGGCGGGGCTACCGCGGATGCCCGGACGACCGGCAGTACGCCGAGTTCGTCGAGGGCAAGGGAGGCGTTCGGGGCGAGCTGCAGGCCGGCCCCGATCTCGCCGAAGCGGGCGGCCCGCTCCACGAGCGTCACGCGATGGCCGGCGCGGGCAGTCGCCAGCGCGGCGGCCAGTCCGCCGATACCGCCTCCGACTACGGCGATGTGGAGTGCAGAGGTGAGGGCGGGCATCTGGCCTCCAAAAGTCAGCTCGGGAGGACATCGGGAGCGGAGGCGGTCAGACCCAGCCTCCGATGGTCCGTACACCAATCATTGATGTGCGGACCATATTCCGAGAGTGATTTCCCCGTGTCAATGGTTCGTGGAGAAACTCTCTCGGCCGCCGGTCAGCACGCGGCGGAGACGCTGTCCACCTCCAGGGCGGTGCCTCCTCCAGGCCCTCACGGGCTGGTATGTGCTCTCCAGCCTCTTGTGGACCACGCCTTCGACGCCGACGGCCGTCCAGTTCGTCAGCCACTCCCGGACAATGGCCGGGTCGGTGGTCGACAGGTACAGCGCCCGCGGCGCGGTGAGCTGATGGTGGGCGAGGGGTGCTCCAGTGCGGCCCTGCGGCGCCGGGGCGTGCCACCGGGGCCCGGTCATGCGGCAGCCGTCGGCGTGGACCTCGACGGGCTCCCGGCTGGCACCGATGCCGAAGGCAGCGACCCAGTCGAGCGGAGCGGGCCGCCGCCGGCGGCCTCGTTCCTCCTCGGCCTGCCGCTGCCTGATTCTGGCGGCCTTGCCGTCGATGCGCTCCAGTCACATCGCGTGCTGCACCCGCAAGGTGAGCGGAGGATCTCGGCCGCCCGACAAGGCGTCGAACATGGCCACCGCGGTAGGTGATCCCCGTGGAGCGGAGGACGTCGTCGATGCAGCCGCCTGACAGCGCCCCCAGGGGCGACAGCCCGACCGGGTGCGAGGCGGCAGCGGCAGCGCCGGCCAGGTGGCTCGGGCGACCACGGATGCGTCGTGCTGGGAGTCGGGGACGGCGCCGAAGGGACCGCCGTGATCCGCTGCGCCGTGGGGGAAGCACGGCCGAGCGGCGTCGACCTCGACGGCCGTGCGAGCCCGGCGGAGCCCGGCCGACAACGCCACCGAGCACCCGCTGCTCCTCGGAGGCCACACTGGAAAAGCCACCGGTGAATGTTCTGGAGGAGGTGAGAACCGGAAGATGTGAAGGCGCTGCCCGCTACCGTCGAGGGTCCCAGGTCATGGACCTCGCCGAGATCCGCGCCATGCCCAAGGGCACCGCCCTGCTCCTCGCCACCGGCATGCCCGTGGCCCAGATTCGCCTGCGCCCCTGGTGCGAGAGGAAGGCCATGGCCCACATCGGGCCCCAGATCCTGGAGGCGTGTGCCGCTCTCGCCGCCGACGGGGCGGCGCCGGCAGGGCGGAAGGCCTGCCGGGTCTACGCCCACCGATTCGAAGCCGCCCCAGCAGCACGGGGGATGACCGCTGGGACGGCGCTGCCAGCCCTGGGCACCGGCCTCGCCCCAGCCGCCCTCGTTTGCGGCCGCCCGCCTGGTCCTTGACCCGACCGTCGTGGCCGCGCGCCATCGCCGCCGCAGTGTTTGTCACCGGGGAAGCTGCTCGGCGTCCGCGGACTGCGGCCCAGCAGTAGCTGATCTCTCCCAGGACCCCGTGACAACGGACGGTGACTGCGCGCCCTGACATCAATCCGCGTCTCACACTGGCTCTGGCTTGCCGATCACCACGGGCCCCAGGCCCAGGTTGCCGCATCTGTTGTACGGGATTGCGGCCGGTACCTGGCCTGCAATGCTGGCGAGGAGACCAGAGGCGTTCGTGGACGCGCTTGAGGGGCCTTGCGGATCGTGATTGCTGCATCCGTTACCGAGCGCGGGGCTGAGGAGACCCCCGTAAGCGTCAGCGTGGGCAACATCAGCGGTAGGTGCGACCGCGCTGAGCACGACCGCTCCTACAGCACTGGCGCGGTATGACCATGACCTCTTCATGGCTACTCCTACGAAACTCGGTAGTGCGTTACACCGCCAACGACACAGCAGTTGCACCGGCGTGTGGATGTCACCCAGAACGCGCAGCGGTGGTACTGCCATATCCACCTGCGACGGCGGCGCGCGTCACACTTGCGACGTCGTTCGCCTTCACTGAAACGGGACAGCTGAGGGTCCAGGTCCACGCCGTGCGTCGCGCGGCCCGCTTGGGATCCCGCGCCCGGCGGCGCGCCGTCGCCGAGCAATCCGCCTCGAGGCCGCGCCCGCGGCGGATCCGGTGCGGTGGCCCCTCTCGCCAGCTACTCGGTGATACCGTATAGCGGTACTCGTTGATACAGAGTACCGTTCTGGGTGGGAGAGGGGCCGTGGTGGACGATCTGACGGAGATGTTGAAGGGCACGCTCGAAGGGTGCGTGCTCGAGGTCATCGACAGGGAGGAGACCTACGGCTACGCCATCACCCGGCAGTTGAACGAGCTCGGCTTCACCGATGTCGTGGAGGGGACGGTGTACACCATCTTGCTGCGACTGGAGCGCAACAAGCTCGTCCAGGTGGTGAAACGGCCCTCGGGCGTGGGTCCGCCGCGCAAGTTCTACTCGCTCAACGACGCCGGACGCGAAGAGCTCGCGAAGTTCTGGACTAAGTGGCAGTACCTCTCATCGCGTATCAACAAGCTCAAGGGGGGCGGGGAATGAACTTCTGGGAGAAGGTCACCGGCAGCGATCTCACCCGGGGATGGAAGGCGTTCGAAGCCCGGGCACAGGCACTTCCGGACGATCACCGCGCGGCGTGGGATCAGATCAAGGCGCACCTGTTTCCCCATGGGGACTTCTCCGGCCGCAACCTCATGCCGATCCTCGACGCCGCCCTGGGCCTGCTCGAGGAGACGGCGGCCGAGGGGCAGAGCGCCCGTGAGGTCCTCGGGGACGACGTCCCGGGCTTCTGCACGGCGCTCGCCGGTGGGGAAGGCGCTCGGACCTACCGCGACCGGTGGCGCGAGCAGTTGAACAGCAACGTCGCCAGGAAACTGAACCGGCTGGGAGGCTGACATGGGCATCCAGGACATCATCGAGGGCAAGCAGCAGTGGCGGGCGCACACGGCCCGCGTCAAGGCACTACCGCCGGACTACCGGATCGTCTACACGGAGATGCAGAAGTACCTGTTCAAGGTCGGACCGGTCGACCTGGCCGACGGGTCCCTGCTGCCCGGGATCGTCGACTTCTTCGAAGAGGGCGTCGCCGCGGGCAAGGGCGTGCTGGAACTCATCGGTACCGACGTCGCCGCGTTCTGCGACGACCTGATCAAGGACTCACGCACCTACGCGGACCTTTACCAGCAGTCCGTTCAGCACTGACCCCGTACACGGCAGGGAAGCAGCACCTGACGCTTCGTACTTCGGGCCGGAGCAGCTCAGGCGCGCCGAGCGTCCGCTTCGCGAGTTGGCGTGGCTGGTGCAGGGCGGCCCCGCTCAGCGGCCCGGCCGGTTCGGCTTCCCACCCCTGGGGTGGCGCTCCGCGCGCGCTGGCACAGGCTTGACCGTCCATGGGCATGCACTGCACACCCGTCCGCCGAGGAGGTTGGGCAGGCCGGCGGCACCGGCCACCGTCCTGTCCGATCCCGGTGAGCAGTACCCGGCAACTGCCCGCTCAGGCGGCGGCTTGCTGGGGTGCCGGTGCGGTAGTGCTCCTTGGCGAGGCGGTCCCCTCCCATGCTGAGGCCCGGTGCCGTCCCGAGCACGTGAAGGCTGGCGTGAACTGCTCGAACGCCGCGCTCGCGCTGCTGTACTGCGTCTATGACAGATCAGAAGCAGTGCACGGTGGTCCGGACAGGGCAGTACCAGGGAGTCCAGGGCGGCACGTTCGGGGCAGGGATCAGCGCGCAGTCCGCGGGGGCTGAGCGGTTGTGTCTGCACCGGCTGGTCATGCCCGTCGGCACCAGGGGGCGTCCTCACCTGCACGAGGGTCACGAGTCAGCCATCTTCATCCAGTCCGGCCAGGTCGAGGTCTGGCACGGCCAGGACCTGGCCGAGCACGTGATGCTGCGCGCGGGCGACTACATCTACATCCCCGCCGACACCCCGCACATGCCGGTGAACACCGGCACCGAGGACATGGTGTGCCTGGTCGCACGTACCGACCCCGACGAGCAGGAAGGCACCCGGCTCCTGGACCTGCCGGCCTGGCTCGAGACGCGAGTGGGTCCCCTGCCCGTCGGGTCGTGCTGACGCCTCTCACCCGGCGGTCACCATCGGTAGGGCGGCCAGTCTGTCGGCCAGCCGCTCCGGCCCTGGCCAGCGTTTCACCAGGGCGTTCCGTCAAGATCACCAGTCCGGTGGACGACCCGGCCGGCCGCAGTTCCCTCGGTTTTCCGAACCTCCATGATCACGTGCATGGCTGGGACACGTTCGCGGTGGGCGGGGCGGTACGCCAGGTGATGGCGATGGCTGTGCTGTTCGGAGGCGGCGTTCGCGGCCAGCCTGGCGGTGGCCGCGGCACCCGCCTCACTCCCGGAGCCTCGCATCGTCGGGGGTGCCGCCGCTGCCGGCGCCCAGGCCTGCACGGCCAGGTACGCCTCGATGCCATCGCCCGGCTGCTGGGCCCGGAGCGGGGAGCGGGACGACCACTGCGGGTTCCGTCGCCGGGCTGGTCGTCGATCGCGACGCGCCCGACGTCCGTGGTACCGGCCGCGGGTGCGTTTGGCAGAACCGCAGCTAGCGAGGGGGAGTTGCGTAGTGACGGCCTATCCGGTTTCACCAACTGCGGCTGATTGCGAGTGTCGGGCCTTGGTACGCGCTCATCCCTGCACAGGGTCAGGACATCGCGGCTGCGACGGTTGCTCGGATGCTGAACCCCGACGACAGCGGGGCCACTGCCCGGTTTCTGGATCCCGCTGAGCCGGTCTCTGTCGGATCCCAGCCGGTGTTGTCGGCGGACACCACCGTCGACGGCGCGGTGCGCGTGGAGCAAATGCTGCGTGCCTGGTCCCAGGACCTGCCGCGCCAGTGGCTGGTGTGGATGGCCGACGTACCCGGCCCGCCGCCGCCCTCGCCCGCTACTGCGTCAAGACGCTCGGGGGCGCCTGGCTGGGGTTGGGAAGATCGCCTGCCTGACGCCGTGGCAGCGCGTACGAGGTCACGCAAGGCGATGTGGGGCGTGTACGGGGCGGGGGCGCTCGTGGTGGCCCTGACCGTGCACGCGGTCGTCGCCGGTGGAGACGATGACGGCACGGGCAAGGACGCGGGAGGCCGGGCCGGCACGAGCAGGTCCGCCTCGCCGGGCGCTGCGGCGCTGTCCTGCAACGTCCTGGACGAGTGGACCGAGCCGGAGAAGTGGGCGGCCCTTCCCCGAAGTGAGCGCATCGACGACGACGGGAACGCCGTCGGTATGGCGGTCTGTGTGCGCCGCGTTCGTCGTGCGCAGTGGCTTGGGTGGCGGCTGGCCGACGGGGGTGATTCGGGACGCGTGTCGCTGTCGGGCCCGCGGGCCGGGACCCTGGGGCATGGAGGTGCGGCTACGGCAGGACGATGTCGCGGCCGTCCCCGCCTTCCAGTGTGTCCTTTCCGGCGCCGCCGCGGACGAGATCGTCGCCGCCATCGCCGTCCAGTGTGTCGTTGCCTGGGCCGCCGAGGAGGATGTCGCGGCCGTCACCGCCCATGGCGTGGTCGTCCCCGGGGCCGGCGTACACGGTGTCGTCACCGCCGTAGCCCTCGAACATGTCGTCGCCCCGGCCGCCCCACATCTGCTGGTTGCTGCTGTCACCCATCAGGTGGTCCATGCCGTCGCCGCCGTGCAGGACCGCGGGTCCCATAACCATGTCGTTCCCCGCGTCGCCCAGTACCGTGCGTGCGGTGTGGGCGTGCAGTTCGTCGTCGCCGGGACCACCGCTGACAGTGCCGATCCCAGGGGTGAAGGCGGCGATGGTGTCGTTGCCGTCGCGGAGAAAGACGTCGATCCGGTCGGGTCGGGGGCTGTCGGCGGGCAGTTCGCAGACGACGGAGGTGGTGTCCTCGGGTCTGGAGTGCGCACAGTGCTTGCCCGGTTCGAGCGGGACGACGTCGCTGAAGCCGATTCGCCGGATTCCGTCGCTGGTGTACATGGGAAATATGCTGAGGTCGTTGGTCTGTCCTGCGGCGGCGGTGAAGACGATCGACTGAGTTGCCCAGTCGGCTGCGACGCGCGCCTTCGCCTCGGCGGTGGTGGCGGCGGCTGCCGGGCCGACGGCGAGGCTGGCGGTGAGCAGCGTCACGGCGACCGCGCTGACGGTGGCTCGGTTTCGGCTCATGGGACCTCGTCTCGATGGGATGACGGTCACCTCTCCGGGGGGTGGTGCTGCCCGGGGCGAGGCGGACAGTTGTGAGGGCAGTTTCCCCTGTTGTCGTGGAGGATCTGCAAGACCCCGGATTGACGAGCTTGTGATGGCCAGATGATGCCCCCTGGGCTGTGGTCGTCGGTTTCTGCTGGTCAGGCGAGTTCCGGATGCCGCCGTGGCGGGATTTGCGTGGTCGATTCTGGCTTCATGACGCCGTGTCAGCCGGTGCCGGACCGGCCGGGAGGAGTCGTCGGGGCCCGGGGCCGTCCCGTACGGCGCAGCGGGACCCAGGGCGCGGGCACCAGGTGGTTCTCGGTAGCTTCCCCGCTCACCGCCCTCTCGGTCAGCAACTCCCGCTCGTTTCATTGACATTTCACTCAGGAGTCGTACCGTTGGGAGCGCTCCCATGGTTTTCGCAACTGGAAGGAGTTCCCCCCACATGCGTACAAAGGGCACGTTAGCCGGGCGTTCCCGGTCGGCTCTGCGCCGGCCTCTCCAGGCGCTCGTCATGCTGTTCGCCGTGGTGGCCGGCGCGCTGACCTGGTCGACCCCCGCTCAGGCTCACGGCACCATCGTCAACCCCGCCTCCCGCGCGTACCAGTGCTGGAAGACGTGGGGCAGCAACCACACGAACCCGGCCATGCAGACCCAGGACCCCATGTGTTGGCAGGCTTTCCAGGCCAACGCCGACACTATGTGGAACTGGATGAGCGCACTCCGCGACGGTCTCGGCGGCCAGTTCCAGGCGCGGACCCCCGACGGGACGCTCTGCAGCAACAACCTCTCCAGGAACGCCAGCCTGAACAAGCCCGGGCCGTGGAAGACGACCAACATCACCAACAACTTCACGGTCCACCTGTACGACCAGGCGTCCCACGGCGCCGACTACTTCAAGGTCTACGTGAGCAAGCAGGGCTTCGATCCCAAGACCCAGACCCTGGGCTGGGGCAACCTCGACTTCATCACGCAGACCGGCCGCTTCGCCCCAGCGCAGGACATCAAGTTCAACGTCAACACCTCCGGCTACACCGGACACCACGTTCTGTTCGTGATCTGGCAGGCCTCGCACCTCGACCAGGCCTACATGTGGTGCAGCGACGTGAACTTCGGCTGAGCTGAAGGGCGCCGCACACGGCACCGGCCTGGGCCGCGCGCCGGTAGCCCGCCGCCCGGCCGACCGAGCTCCGTCGGGGCAGGGTGACCGATTCGGTCACCCTGCCCCAACGGGGCTCTTCTGCCCTCCTGGTGTGAACACACCAGATCGCCCGGCAGTCGCACAGCAGCCGGCTCCCCACCGTCTCGTCGTACGAGTCCGCCGCTCAACGGCCATGGGGAAGCCGTGGCGTCGCCAGCCCACCGGGGTGCGTCTCCCTGCCCGGGGTGAACGCCACCGCAGCGTCGGTGATCACCGGGGATCCCGGTGCCGGCTGTGCAGCTGGCGCCGGGCGCAGCCATGCTGTGGAGGCTGGCGTAGCCGTCGTCCTGCGCCACGTCGACGTGGCGAAGCTACCGCGTCCGTGCTACCGCGTCCGTGTGCCGGCCTCGTGATGGCTTCGCCGGTCGCAGGCCGACCCAGTGCGGAGGCGAGGAGGGAGCGAGGCCCCGGCGGTTTGGAAGAAGTCCGTTGCAGGAAGGCGCCGTTGGCCTTGTTCCGGGTTCCGGTTCCCTTCTCTGTTGCCCTCCCCGGTCGGACCGGGGGAGGGGGAGCTGGCGCGGGCGCTGCGAAGTGGTCCGTGGAGACAGGACTGGCCGGGTGGGCCGGTGAGGAGCCATGAATGTTGTGCGGCTGGCATGACGCGTGGTCGATCGACCGCCCCGCGCAGATGTGCCCCGCCGCCGGGCGACTTGCTGCTGTGGTGGTCCGCGACGGCGCTGATGACATCCACGGCCTCGCCACCGGGCTGCTGAGGCCCGACCGGACTCCGGCGTCTCGCTCCATGGGCCGCCCGCGTCCCGGCTGCTTGGTTACCCGTCGGTCCACCGGCTGATGCGTCGTCGATCCGCGGGCCTGATCATCGAATTGGCCCGCTTCGTCGAGCGGACGGGATGGCGTCACTGCACTCGACGATCTGCCTCACCCGAAACACGGGCGCCGCTGTCCGCCGGCTCCCAAGACCGCGCGAAGGTCCGGACACCTGGCCCGCACGTCCCCTTCTCGGGGCCCGCCAAGCCTGGGCCCCGATGCTTGCCCTTCGTGGGGCTCCGGCGCGATCCGTGCAGGGGCGTGGACGTCAGTCGTCGTACGACAGGCCGTGCCCGTACGGGAAGAGGACCTCGGCCGGGTCGTCGGCCCGCTGGATGGGAACGGGCAACTTGCCGCGCGGCTCGACCTGGCCGGCGATCACTTGGGCGGCGGCGCGCAGTTCGACCTCGGTCCAGCCGTAGGAGACCAGTGAGGCGGGGACGTCGCCGAGGTGGGCGACGTCGTAGGGGTTGCGCACCGCGAGGTGGACGACGGGGACGCCCGTTGCGAGCAGACGGGCCACCAGGGTGCGCTGGGCGCTGGTGGCGCCGACGTTGTCGGTGGTGACCACCACCGCGTCCCGTCCGCGAGCGGCGGCCACGGCTTCGTCGACCTTCGCCGCGTCGGGCGTCCGGCCGGTGGCGAGGTGGGTGGTGCTGTAGCCCAGTTCGTCGAACGCCTTGGCCAGCTCGGGCACCGTGGTGCGGGTGTCGTCGGTCGGGAAGGCCGGGCTGGCGCCGACCACGAGCAGCTTCTTCTGCCTGCGGCGAAGCGGAAGCGCCTCGTCTTCGTTGACCAGCAGGGTGGTGGTGCGCTCGGCGATCCGGGCGGCGGCGAGCTGGTGCTTGTGGGCGCCGACGACCCGGTCCACCTCTTTCCGGGAGACGTAGGGGCTGCCACTGAGCAGGCCGACCTTGTCCTTGATCCGCAGGATGCGCAGGACCGACTCGTCGAGTCGTTCCTCGGTGATCTCTCCGCTGCGGACGGCGGCCAGGACACCCTTGTAGGCGACGTCGATGTCCGGCGGGAACAGAAGTTGATCGACGCCGGCCTTGAGGGCGAGTACGGGTACGCGGTCGTCGCCGTACTTGGTGCGCACGCCGCGCATGTTGAGGGCGTCGGAGACGATCACGCCGGCGAAGCCGAGTTTGTCGCGCAGCACGCCCTGGAGGATCGCGGGCGACAGGGTGGCCGGTTCGTTGCTGGGGTCGAGCGCGGGGACCTGGAGGTGCGCTGTCATGATCGAATCGACGCCGGCGGCGATCGCGGCCTTGAAAGGCGGGGCGTCGATGGTGTCCCACTCCTCGCGGGTATGGGTGATCACGGGCAGTCCGGTGTGGCTGTCCTCGCCGGTGTCCCCATGGCCGGGGAAGTGCTTCGCGCAGGCCACGACGCCGACCTGCTGATAACCCGTCACCTGGGCCGCCACCATGCGGCCGACCTCGCGGGCGTCGGCACCGAAGGAACGGACATTGATGATGGGGTTGGCCGGATTGACGTTGACGTCGGCGACCGGGGCGAAGTTCTGACGGATGCCCAGGGCGGCGAGTTCGGTGCCCGATATCCGTCCGGCGGTGCGCGCGTCGAGGAGCGAGCGGCCCGCGCCGAGCGCCATCGCGCCCGGCAGCTGGGTGGCGCCGCTGCCGATGCGGACGTTGGCCCCGTGCTCCTGGTCGATGGAGATCAGGGACGGAATGGGGGTGGGCAGGGCCAGCGATGCCCGTTGCACCCCGTTCGTCAAGTCCGCGATCTGACGCGGATCCTGGATGTTGTTCGCCCACCCGGAGAAGTAGATGACACCACCGATCTGGTACTTGGCGATGAGCTCGGCCACAGTGCGGACGCCGAGTTCCCTGAGGTTGCGCTCCTGGTCGTACTGGCTGGGAGAAGTCGCCGACGTACCGTAGAAGTACGGCACGAACAACTGGCCGATCTTTGCCTCGATGCTCATCTTGGCGATGATCTTCTTGAGGCGGTCGTCGCGCTTGTGCGCGACCGCGGGGGGCGCCGTCACGCCCACGACACCCGCTGCGACCACGGTCGCGGAGGCGAGAACGGTTCGTCTGGACAGACTCCGGTCCTGCATGCGGACATGCTCCTTCCAGCCTTGCTCACGAAGGGAAGTGAAGGAAACGCGAAGGACTCCGAACAGCGGGAAACCTAGCCCGCGGTTCACGGCCGGGCAAGAGATCCAGACGAAAAAGGTCTAGACAAATTAGATGTGCCGTGTGGGTGAAGCCGTGACCCGAGGGGCGCGACATCCCAAGTCGCCCCGTCGCCGGGCCCGGCGGCTGTACCTCGACCGGGGCCTACACCTTCGACAAGACCTCGGCCTGCCGCGGAAACGGAGTGCCAGCCCTCGACGTGCCGGGGGATCTCGCGTGTGTTCGCCTCGCCGTTGCCGACGAGGAAGAACCGGTCGCGGCGGCCGTGGACGACGAGCGGGGGATCTCGATCCAGGGCAGGAGCTCGCGCCGGCGGCGTGCGCAGCCGATCCGGGAGTACAGCGTGCCCAACTGGTTATCCATCCGCACGGCGGTGCGGTGTCGGGCGTGCGGTCCCAGAAGCGCGCGGCGGCGTGGCTGTCACCAAGGGTCTCCGCGGCGGCGGCGAACTTGGCGACCGCCTCGCGGTCGGCCCAGTTGGGCATCGGACGCGGGAACAGCCGGCACATCGTCGCCCGGTCGTGGCTGGGGAGGTCGTCGTCGGACGGGCCGGGGCGCCGGCGCGGGTGCCGGCCAGGGTGAGGGTGCCGAAGGCGCCGGCTGGTCGGGCGCGGCCACCTGGGCGGCCATCCCGCCGATGCCGATCCCCGCAAGGTGCGCGTGCCTCCCGCCGAGCGCGTCGGCGAGGGCCGCCGCGTCGATGGCGAGGTCGCCCAGGATGAAGGCGGGCGCCTGCGGGTCCTTCGTCGTGGACTCCCCGCTGTCACGCAGGTCGCAGCGCACCGCACGGCGCCCCTCGGCGGCGAGGTGCTCGCACAGCGCGTCGGGCCAGGAGAGCATCCCCGTCCCGCCTGTGAGCAGGAACGAGTGGCGGGTCGTCGGCACCGAACGACTCGATGCCCAAGGTGATCCCGTCGGCGTCGGCCGTAGTCGTCAGATGACTCCAGGACGCCGTGGGTCAGATGCGCCGCCGGCCGATGTCGGGGTCACGCTCCGCTGCACCGTCGTACGCAGCGCTGTGCCGACGAACAGTGGCGTCCCGGCGCCCCTCCGCTCCAGCGTCGCACCGGGCCGGCTCCGGTCGGTGCTCGGTCCGCCGGGCCGTCCTCCTGCCCACCGGTCCCGCGCATGCTCCCGCGGCCGCATCCCGTCACCGCCCGGGACGGTGCCGTCATGCACGAGAGCCCAGGCGTTCAGCTGGGCCCGGACGAGCCCGGCCGGTGCGACGGCCGCTTCGTGTTCCGCGTAGCTCTCCATCTGATCGGTAGCCAGGGTCATCAGGGGAGGGTGGCGAGTCATTTACGGTGTCCTTCTGTTTTGCGAGGGATGAAATCCCGCAATCCCTAGCGAGCTACATGTCCATGTCTGTTCCCCCGGAGCGGAGCGGAGTCGGAGCAGAGGGGGCTGCCGGCACGCTATCGGAAGGTTCTGACAGAGGAACGGGCTCAGGCCACCTCAACCCGGCCAGCCTTCCCGGTCCGGTGACGCACGCCGGATCGCTCAGGAGATCGCCGACCAGCGAGCCGCCCCGCGCCCCCCGGTAGGGCCGACCGTGCCGCGAAGCTCCATCCGAGGTGACCAGGCTGTGCGTCCCCTGGGGCCGACTCTTAGGCTGCGGGCCATGACCGACATCAAGACTCCGACGCCCGCGGAAGCCTTCGAGCTGCTGCTGGCCGGTAACCAGCGCTTCGTCACCGGCACCCCCGAGCACCCGAACCAGGACGCCGCCCGCCGCACCGAGACCGCACCGGGCCAGCAGCCCTTCGCTGTGCTGTTCGGGTGCTCCGACTCCCGGCTGGCCGCCGAGATCATCTTCGACCGCGGCCTGGGCGACCTGTTCGTGGTGCGCACCGCCGGGCATGTCGCCGGTACCGAAGTACTCGGCTCCATGGAGTTCGGCGTGAGCGTCCTCAACGCGCCGCTGGTCGTCGTCCTCGGCCACGACTCGTGCGGCGCCGTCGCCGCGGCATGCTCCGCCCTGGAGAACGGACAGACCCCGGGCGGTTTCGTCCGTGACGTGGTCGAGCGAGTGACCCCGAGTGTGCTGGCAGCCCGCGCCGCCGGTAAGGAGACGGCCGAGGAGATCCTCGCCGAGCACGTCGAGCACACCGTGGACCTGCTGCTCGAACGCTCCCGCGTCCTGGCCGAGCGGGTGGCCGCCGGCCGTCTCGCCGTGGTGGGGATGTCCTACCGACTGGCCGACGGCAGCGCCCGGCTCGTCGCCGCCCGCGGCCTTGACGTAGCGGCCTCGACGCCGGCGTGACCGCCCCCGGCCGCGGCAGCCGCGGCGCGCGCCTGCCGCGGCCGGAAGGGACCTGTAGAGGTGGATGAAGACCCGACCGGTCTGCCCATGCCGATCCTCCACGGAGGGTCCCGATGGCTCATGGTCCTCGTAGCGCTGGCTGCATCCGGGGATACGCAACCGTGGTGTCCGCGCGCAGCGGCGAGAGCGGGGCGTCGTCCGCGGTGCCCACCGCCCGTTGCCTCCGCGATCCGTCAGGGGCGCGGCCGACGACAAAGGCGGTGCGCGGTGCCGTGCGGCGGCCCGGCCATGTACACCGACCGTGCCAGGCGGCTGTCGCCCTGCTGTGCGGCCGCGGTAGGCAGCGGCACGACGTCCGCCTGCCAGGTGCGAGAATCGTGTGAGTGATGGCAACAACCAGTGACATCGAGAAGGCTGCCGAGGTGCTGCGCGCCGGCGGCCTGGTAGCCCTGCCGACCGAAACCGTCTACGGTCTGGGCGCCAACGCCGAGGATCCCGCCGCTGTCGGGCGTATCTTCCAGGTCAAGGGACGCCCGCCGACCCACCCGCTGATCGTCCACATCGGCGGCGCGGAGCACCTGGACGACTGGGTCGAGGGCGTACCCGCAACCGCGCGCCTGCTGGCCGAACACTTCTGGCCTGGGCCTCTCACGCTCGTCCTGCGGCGCGGCCGACGGGTGCCTTTGGAAGCGACAGGTGGCCTGGAGACGGTGGCCGTGCGCGTCCCCGACCACCACGTGGCACTGGCGCTGCTCACGGCTTTCGGGGGCGGTGTCACGGCCCCGTCCGCCAACCGCTTCGGCTCGGTCAGCCCCACCACCGCGGACCACGTCCGTGCGGAGCTCGGTGATGCCGTCGACTTCGTCCTGGACGGCGGGTCCTGCGAGGTTGGCGTCGAGTCGACCATCGTCGACGTCACGGGCGGGATGCCGAGCATCCTGCGGCCCGGCGGGGTGACGCGCGAGGACATCGAAGCGGTGCTGGGAGGCCCGATCGCAGTGCCTGCGACGAGCCGCGTACGCGTGCCGGGCCAGCATCCGTCCCACTACGCCCCGCGGGCGCGGGTCGTCCTCGTCGAACCGGAGGAGGTCGTCGCCGAAGCGGAACGGGCGCAGGAGCTGGGGCACCAGGTCGGTGTCTTCCTTCCCCCTTCCCTCGCCGACGCCCCGGTGAAGGCGCACGCAGTGGTGGCGGTCCCCGCTTCGACCGCTGCCTACGCGCGCGGGCTGTACGGGTTCCTGCGCGAGCTCGACCAACGGGATTGCGACCTCATCGTCGCGTCCTTGCCGGATGAGGAAGGGCTGGGGCTGGCGATCGCCAACCGCCTCCGCCGCGCGGCCGGACCCCGACCGACGGCGTGACCAGTCCCCGCCCGTTGCTGCTCTGAGGTGCGGGTGTCGGACGGATTCGGCCAGGTGCTCATCGATCTGGCAGGCCGAGCCGGCTCGTGCCGCCCGTCTGCGGTGTGTGGGCCCCGTCAGCCATCGGGGCCCCGCGTCGAGGATGAAGAAGGGGCAGACCGGCCGGGCCGGCCGCGGCTGCCCGGGCGGGCTCGCCGAGCCGGAAGGGACTTGAAACAACAACGGCTACCGGATAAAGAGCAACGATGATCGCGTGGGTGGCGTAAAAGCCCGACCATATTTCCGCAATGAAAAGCCAAACAACGCTCTCCCAGGCGCGAACACAGCAGCGCCAGGCAGAAAGTCCACGGGCTCCGCGCGCCGCGTGAGGGGTTCCCGTCGAACCGCGATGGCCGGTTTCCATGCTTGGCTTGTTCTTTTTCCCGGAAGCCAGAATTCCGCATCAATGACGCTGTGTTGCGTGATCGAGATCACATGGGCTGGCGACGGTCGAGTCTGTCCGGGTTGAGCGTTTGATGATCTTGATCATCTTGTGTCCCTGGTTACTTTTCGATTCGTTCACTGCCCTTTCACAGGTGACAGATGGGGATGGATTCGTGAGACCAGAGGAACTGCCTTCTCGGGACGAGAGAGGGCGGGTGTGGCATGAGAAAAGCCGGAGCCTGCGCTGGATTTCGGCGTCTCTTGCCGTTTTGATGTCGGTGTCGTTGATGGAGGCCGCGTCCGCGTCTGCGTCTCCGTCCGCGTCTCCGTCGCAGACGCCGGCCGAGAAGCCGAAGGCGAAGGGCGTCGCGTCGGCGGCGGACATTCCGTCGGCGAAGGTCGCGGCCAGGCTTGCCGGGCACCGAGTGGAGGCGCTCAGTGAGCGCACGGAGACGTCGACGACGTGGGTGAACAAGGACGGCAGCCTGACGACGGAGCTGTCCGCGGGCCCGGTGCGCTTCGAGCGGGACGGCGCCTGGGTGGACGTCGATGTCGACCTGCGTGAGGTCTCCGGCGGCGCCGTCGAGCCGGTCGCGCATCCGGAGAATCTGCGGCTGGCCGGCCGTACGGGTACGCCGGCGAAGTCACTGGCCGCGGCGCGGCGGTCCAAGGCCGTGGACCTGGTGACGCTGGGCGAGGGTGATCAGCAGATCACGCTGCAGTGGAAGGGCGGCCTGCCCAAGCCGAAGCTGGACGGCACGCGCGCCGAGTACGTGAACGCGGTGCCGGGCGCGGACGTGGTGGTGGAGGCGACCCGTACCGGGTTCGAGCAGTACGTCGAGATCAAGCAGCGTCCCGCCGCGGACGGCTACGCCTACACGCTGCCGCTCAAGGCCAAGGGCCTGAAGGTCAAGCAGCTGAAGAACGGCGGTGTCGAGTTCACCGACACCAAGAACAAGAAGCGGGCTGTCATGCCCGCGCCAGTGATGTGGGACGCGACCGTCGACAAGCGGTCGGGCGAGCACACCCGCCGGGTACCGGTGGCGATGAAGGTCGTCAGGACGAAGACCGGCGTGGACCTGGTGGTCACTCCGGACGCGAAGTTCCTGGCGGATCCGAAGACGAAGTTCCCGGTCACGGTGGACCCGTCGACGTCGTCGCTGTCCAACGTGTTCGACACCTATGTGCAGCAGGGCGAGACGGTCGACTGGTCGACGGACACCGAGCTGGACTTCGGCAACCCGGGCACCACGAACAGCGACGGCACGCCGCGCACCGCGCAGTCGTTCATCTCGTGGAACACGACGCCGGTCCAGGACGCGCTGATCACCAGCGCCAAGCTGAGCCTGTGGAACTTCCACTCGGGCAACCCCGACTGCAAGGCCTATCCGTGGGAGGTGTGGTCCTCGGGTGCCGCGTCCACGTCGAGCCGGTGGACGAACCGGCCGACGATGACGGCGAAGAAGGCCACCTCCACCGAGACCCGCGGCAACGCGGCGTGCACGACGGCGCCGGACGGCTGGATCAACGCCGACGTCACGACGCTGGTGCAGGAGTGGGCGTCGGCGAAGGCCACCCGCGGGCACATGGGCGTGCGGGCGACGAGCGAGTCGGTCGTCGAGCAGTGGAAGCGGGTCAACTCCGCCAACGCCGCCTCGAACCCGCCGAAGCTGGTGGTCAACTACAACTTCCGGCCGAAGACCGGGACGAAGCAGGAAGCCGGCCCGCCGTTCTTCTCCTACAGCGGCGCGTACCAGGTGAACACGGCCACGCCGACGCTGCGCGACACGTTCGTCGACACCGACGGTGACAAGGTCAACGGCACCTTCCAGATCTACGACAACGCCACCAACACGCAGGTCGGGAACGTCCTCGTCTCCAAGTACGTGGCATCGGGGTCGGCTGCGTCGGTGACGGTCCCGTCCGGTGTGCTCACCAACGGCAAGACGTACAAGTTCCGTACCAACCCCTATGACGGGACGCACTACAACACCGGCTGGTCGGCGTGGAAGACGTTCACGGTCGACACCTCCGCCCCGTCCGCCCCGTCGAAGGTCACGTCGACGGACTACCCGAGCGGGCAGTGGGTCAAGGGCGCCGGGCAGGCGGGCACGTTCACGGTGACGCCGCCGGCCGCGGACCACAACTGGCTGGAGTGGTCGCTGGACGGGGTGACCTGGACCAAGGTCGCCACCGGTGGTGCCGCGACGGCGAAGAACATCAGCGTCACCCCGCCGAAGAACGGCACCCACACCTTGCAGGTCCGCTCGGTGGACAAGGCGGACAACAAGTCCGAGGCACTGGAATACGTCTTCCATGCCGGTCCGGGCGGGTTCCTCCAGCCGTCCGAGGGCGAGCGCACCGCGCGCCGGCTGCCGCTGGTCGCCGAGGCCGAGGCCGGCAAGTACGACAAGGTGTCGTTCTCGTGGCGGCGTTCGGAGGCCGATCCGTGGGTAAGCATCCCGCCCGCCGACGTCACCTCCGGCGGCACCGCTCTGACCGCCTGGCCGGTCGCCTTGAGCGGCGGGAAGAACGCGCCGCTGGTGTGGAACGCCACCAGCACCGTCTCCCCGGACGGCACGGTCCAGATCAAGGCCGACTTCACCGGCCCGAACTCGGCGTCCTCGTCGACCCCGGCGCTCACCGTGGTCGTGGACCGCGACGCCGACGGCGCCGCCGCCTCCGAGGCCGGCCCCGGTTCCCTGAACCTGCTCACCGGTGACTACACCCTGTCGGAGACCGACGCGTCGTTCTTCGACATGTCGGTGACCCGCACCGCGTCCTCCCGCACCCCCGACCAGGGCGCCAAGCAGGAGGGCCAGGCGGCGATCTTCGGCAAGGAGTGGGTGGCCGGCACCGCGGCGGAGACGACCGAGTCCGACTACACGCACCTGCGCAAGGTCTCCGACACCGCGGTGGCCGTGGTGACGGCCGAGGGCGACGCCCTGCACTTCACCGCGAACGCCGCGAAGACCGGCTGGGTCCCCGAGCCCGGTGCGGAGGACCTAGTCCTCAAGGGCAGCGTGACCTCGACGTCGTTCACCCTGTCCGACACCGAGGGCACGGTGACCACGTTCACCAAGCCTGCCGCGGCCGCCACCACGTGGCAGGTCTCCAGCACCCTGCTGGAAGGCCTGTCGAACTCCACCACCAAGGTGGTGTCGGAGACGGTGACCGTGGACGGCAAGGTCCTGGCCCGCCCCAAGCGGATCATCGCCCCGACCTCGGCGGTCACCAGCGCGACCTGCGAGACCACCCCGACGACCAAGGGCTGCCGGGTGCTGGAGTTCGTCTACGCGACGTCCACCACCGCCACCGGAACCGACACCGACGCCCAGTTCGGTGACTTCACCGGCCAGGTCAAGCAGATCAAGCTGTACTCCACCCAGCCGGGCGCCACCGCCGTCACCGCGACCGCCGTCGCCTCCTACCGCTACGACTCCTCGGGCCGGCTGCGCCAGACCTGGGACCCGCGGATCGGACAGCAGGCCGAGACCCAGTACGCCTACGACGAAGGCCGCATCACCTGGATGCAGCCGCCCGGCGAACTGCCTTACACCTTCACCTACGGCAACGCCGGCAGCGGCACCGCCCCCGGTGACGGCATGCTGCTGAAGGTCACCCGCGACGCCCTGAAGCAGGGCACCGCGGACACGGTGGAAGGCCAGGCGGTCACCAGCATCGTCTACGGCGTCCCGCTGACCGGCACCAAGGCACCGCACGCGATGGGTGCCTCCGACACCGCCGCCTGGGGCCAGCTCGACACTCCCAGCGACGCCACCGCCGTCTTCCCGGCCGACTCCGTGCCCGCCACCCACGACGGCGGAGCCCTGACCGCCGGCGGCTACGGCCGGGCGACCGTCCACTACCTCAACGCCTCCGGCCGCGAGGTGAACACCGCCTCGCCGGGCAAGTCCATCACTACCACCGAGTACGACCGGTTCGGCAACACGATCCGTGAACTGACCGCCGGCAACCGCGAACTCGCGCTAGGCGCCACGGACGTCGACAAGGACACGCTCACCGACCTCGGCATCATCTCCCGGTCCTCCTCCGAGCGGGCCCAGGAACTGTCGACCACCTCCCTCTACAACGAGACCGGCACCCGTGAGCTGGAGGAGTTCGGGCCGCTGCACCGTGTCGACCTCACCGAGGACCTCAAGGACGGCACCACCGTCCTGGTCGCGGCCGGCACCTCCGTGCCCGCCCGCGCCTGGACGGTCAAGGAGTACGACACCGGCCGCCCGACCGACGGCACCGCCACCGTCAAGGACCAGGTCACCCTGCAGATCACCGGTGCACGGGTCCGCGACTACTCCTCGGTCATGGGCGACAAGCGAGTCAACGAAACCCAGTACGACTGGGCCAAGGGCCTGCCCACTCTCACCATCCAGGACTCCGGCGGCCTGAACCTGACCACCACCACGGCCTACGACGCCCAGGGCCGCGTCACCTCCCAGTCGCTGCCCGGCTCCACCGGCTCCGACGCCACGACCCGCATCACCGAGTACTGGACCGGCACCGGCACCGGCTCGTGCCAGGGCCGCCCCGAGTGGGCCGACCAGATCTGCTGGACCGGACCGGCCGGCGCGATCACCGGCGGCGGCTCCAACCCGGCCGACCTGCCCGACACCACCACCGAATACGACTACTACGGCCAGCCCGCCACCGTCACCGACACCTCGGGCAGCCAGACCCGCACCACGACCACCACCTACGACGCCGCCGGCCGTCCCGAGAAGACCATGGTCACCGGCACCCTCGGTCAGGCCGTCCCCGACGTGACCACCGAGTACGACCCGGTCACCGGCAAGGTCGTCAAGACCACCTCGACCAGCGGCGGCACCATCACCCGGGCCTACGACAAGCTGGGCCGGCTCATCTCCTACACCGACGCCGACGGCGGAAAGACGACCACCGAGTACGACAAGCTCGACCGGCCGGTCAAGACCAGCGACACCGTCCCCTCGACGGTGACCTACACCTACGACCACACCGCCGAACCCCGCGGCCTGGTCACCAGGACCAGCGACTCCATCGCCGGTGACTTCTCCGCCACCTACGACGCGGACGGATCCGTCACCAGCGAAAAGCTCCCCGGCGGCTACACCCTGAACGTCACCGAGGACCCCACCGGCGCCGCCACCACCCGCGCCTACACCCGCGACAGCGACGGAACGTCCGTGTACACCGACACCGTCACCGAGAACGTCCACGGACAGGCCGCCAGCCACCAGGGCTGGTCCGCCCAGGAGTACACCTACGACAAGGCCGGCCGCCTCACGGGCACCGACGACACCGTCGGCGAGGTCTGCACCCGCCGCACCTACACCTTCGACAAGCGCTCCAACCGCTCCACCCTGGCCACGGTCACCGCGGCCTCCGGCAGCGCCTGCACCTCCACCGGCGCCACCACCACGACCTACACCTACGACAGCGCCGACCGCCTCGTGAACTCCGGCTACACCTACGACGCGTTCGGCCGCACCACCGCCCTGCCGGGCAGCACCCACGGCTACTACACCAACGACCTCGCCTACCAGCAGACCTCGAACGGCAAGCGGCAGACCTGGCAGCTCGACGCCGCCCTGCGCTTCCGCTCCTGGAAGGTCGAAACCGGCAGCGGCACCACCTGGACCCAGACCGCGGCCAAGACCAACCACTACGACAGCGACAGCGACAACCCTCGCTGGATCACCGAGGACACCACCACCGGCGCCCTGACCCGCAACGTCGACGGCACCTCCGGCGACCTCGCCGCCACCACCAGCAAGACCGGCGACACGGTCCTCCAGCTCACCACCATCCACGGCGACGTCGCCCTCCAGCTACCGCTGGACGCCACCAAGGCACCCACCGCCCTGGACAGCGACGAATACGGCAACCCCCGCCCCGGACAGGCGGCCACCCGCTACAACTGGCTCGGCGCCAAGCAGCGCTCCACCGAGACCCTCACCGGCCTCACCCTCATGGGCGCCCGCCTGTACAACCCCGCCACCGGACGCTTCCTGTCCCTCGACCCCGTCTACGGCGGCGGCGCCAACGCCTACGGCTACCCTGCCGATCCCATCAACCAGTACGACCTCGACGGCAAGCGGTGGACCTGGAAGTTCTGGCGGTGGAAGAAGGTGCGCCGCGCCGGAGCGCGCGCCCTGGGCTACGGGCTCGCGGGCGTGAGCCGCTACATGGGCTACAAGTGCGGTTATCGCTACGGCATGCGAGTCTGCCGCGGGGGATGGGGTCTGCACGCGCGCGGTGGCACCACGCTCGGCACCACCTACTTCACGTCGAACAACCGCTCCTACATCACGCGCGACCGCATCAATCACGAGAAGCGGCACAGGTCTCAGTGGCTGCGCTACGGTCTTGGCTTCGGCATCCGATACCTGCGCGCGGGAGCGAACCCTTGCCGCAACCGGTGGGAGCGCGGGGCGGGATGGAGAAGCGGAGGTTACCGGTGCTGACCCGTTCGAGCCGACGCGCGCCCGGCGCGTCCATGGCCGTGGCGGTCTCCGTTCTCCTGCTCGGAGCACTGAGCACGTCCTGCGATCAGGTCCCGGAACACCCGGGCGACGACAGTCTGGTGCTCGGCTTCCGCGTCACGGACACGTCCGTGCAGGTCAAGGTACCTGTCTGTGCCGGTGAAAAACTGGACCGTGTCGAGGTCTGGGATCCCGGCAGCGAGACACGGAAGGAGAAGCTGCTGTGGTGGGGTGAGGGGCCCACAGGGGAGGCCGCTGCCGACGGGCTGATCACGCTGTGGTCGCCGACCGAGTACCGCAAGGCTGCCACGTCGGACAAGCCCGCCAAGCTGCCGTCGCCGGTGGACGTGTCCGTCACCTATGCCCACCAGGACGACAGTGTCGGGGATCTCGTCGACCTCGAAGAGGCGGCGAAGCACCCCTTGACGGAGGACCGGTACTGGACCATCCAGGGCAAGACCATGACCGCACGGGCGATCGACGAGCAACTGTCCTGCGGGACGACGTCGGGATGACCCTGCCGTGAGGACAACCATTGCCGCACAGCCGACCCTGGCTGTGCGGCAATGCCATTCCTGACGGCGGTCAGACGTCGTCATACGACGTGACGGCGCGGGAGACATCCGGGTCTCTTCGGAGGCCGGCCGCTGCCCGGGGCTCCTTTCGGTTCACTGCTCGGAGTGGGCCTGCCCGTTTCGTGTGCCGGTGGCGCTCGACAGCGGGCGCGCCTGCGTCATCTCCGCGAACCACCAGATACCGGCGACCACGCAGGACCACAGCAGGCCTTTCAGTGCTGCTGTCGGCCAAGGCGACTGCTCCGCCCACCGTTCCACGGCAGCCAAAGCCATCCAGCTGATCAGCAGGACGCACATAACCCGTACACGTCGGTGCTTGAACATGTGCGCCCGGCTACCCACGCCCGGACTGATCACACCGTCTCGCAGCCGCCGCAGATGGACACCGGTGCTGTCGACGAGCCGCGGGCCCGGCAGCGCGGGGGCCCGCTTGGGACAGCGATATCGGGGCACGCGCCAGTGCATGCAAGGAATCCAGACACTTGCCATGGCCGCCGCTCACGGACGATCGCCCGGACTGCGGGTGGGGGCGTCTCACCGGCGGGCTGGGGGACGGCACCGGCGCTCCGGACGGCGCCGGGGCAGGTGGCACCGCCGGCTTCTGGTCTACCGAGACATCGAACTGCTGTCATCTCCCGCTGTCCAGGGGGAGGGTGAGGACTGTTTGCTGCTGGTGCACATCCGCAAGGTGGTCGGGCGGGTGACGTACCGGACGTGCGATCGGTGTGCCGAGGGTGTGATCACCGATGTGATCCTCGACGAACCGTTCTGTGACAGCTGGCTGGGTACCAGGGCGCTTTCGCATCTGCGTTCGCGGTATCCGGGCGTCACCTGGCGCACCACGCTCGACCGTCGCCTCACCCGTGATCTGCTGCGGCGGATGCGCGTGCCCGAGGCAGTCGCCGGGACGAGCTGCCCCCACGTGCTGTCGGCTGCCGCTGGCCCTCTCGGTGGTTGAGCGGACACGGACGGAGGAGTAACGAGTGAGAGGTTTCCGGAGTTTCATCCTGCGTGGCAATGTCGTCGACTTGGCGGTCGGCATTGTCATCGGCGCGGCCTTCACCGCCGTCGTGAACGGCTTCGTCCGGGCCTTTCTGACTCCGCTGGTCGGACTGGCGTCCGGGGTCACCGGCGATTTCGGCCGCAAGACCTTCACCGTCGGCAAGACCGAATTTCCCTACGGCGCGTTCGTCAATGCCACGATCAGTTTCCTTCTGGTCGCCGCCGCGCTGTACTTCCTCGTGGTTCTGCCGGTGAACAAGCTGCACGAGCGCTTCGCACCCAAGCACGACGTCCAGGCACCCAAGCGCGAATGCCCCGAATGCCTCAGCCCGATACCCACCGAGGCACGCCGCTGCGCCTCTTGCACCAGCCCTCTCCCCGCCCTACCGGCACAGGCCGCGGCATCCAGGACCGGTGAGTGACAGCAGCGTCTCAAGGCGCGGGAGCTGTAGCCATCCGTTGCAGCGGAAAACCCCGGGGACAGGGCCTTACGGGGTGACGATCGGGAAGCCGGGGTCGGGCTGCGTGACGTTGGAGAAGAGGCGGGCGAGGAGGGCGGGGTCGCCGTCGGTGGTAATGCGCCGACGCCCTTGCCCGCAAGGACGCCGAGGAACTGCGGCTTGGTGAGGGTGAGAGTGAGGCCGACGGGGGTGCGGGGCGCGCCGGCGAGGGTGCGGTGGGTGAGGGCGCCGTTGTGGAGGGTGAGGCGGTGGCGGGCGTTCTCGTCGGTGAGGGCGAGGCCGAGCGTGAGGTCCTCGTGCCAGGCGCGGGGGCCGTCGATGCGGACGGCGATGGAGTCGAGGAGCATGTCGGTGGTCAGCGCCATCGCCATCTCGGGGTTGGCGGTGTCGAGCAGGGTGGCGTTCGCGCCGTGGCGCAGTTCCAAGGCGGAGGTGAGGTGGAAGTTGCGCCAGGTGCCGTTCTCGGCGCCATGGCCGAGGCGGTCATGGACATCCGCGAGGTATCCCGTGGCCTCGGTGTCGCCGGGGTCGGCGAAGACGATGTGGTTGAGGAGGGTGGCGGCGAAGCGGAGGTCGCCCCGCTCGATGTAGGCGCGGGCTTTGGCGACCTGCCCGGTGCCGACCCCGGCAGGTACAGCCACCCCTCGCAGGAGCCACGTTGAAGCCACAAAGCGCCCATGCACCCCTGGTGGCGCCTCAGATGCCGTTGGCGGTCGAGGTGTTGCGCGAAACTGCACGCTGCCTGCTGGCGGGCGACGCCGAAGTCACCTCCGACGAGGAGCTGCAGACGCTGACGCTCCGGCTGCGCGGGCACCTCATCCTCGCCGTCCCCGTCGTCGAGGAGCTGGCCGATCGCCTGCCTGAGCACGACGTGCCGCGGGCCTGCGCCTATGCGAGTGTCATGCGGGCGCGTGCCCGCCTGCGCCTGGAGCCCGGCCGGAGCATGCCGCAGCGGGTGAAACACGCTGTGCAGCTCGCCCGCTCGGTCGACTCCCTGTGCGACCACTACGAGAATCTCAGCGACGAGCAGCCCGACGTCCTCGACGAGAGCCGGGCCGCCCTCCTTGTGTGGTGGAACCACTGCCTGGGCTGCCGGACCTGTTCTGCCCTCGACGACGCCGACGCGAACGCGAACCTCCCGTGCACGGACGCCGACCAGCTCTACCAGGCCTACCGGCGGGCGAGCTCCGCCGAGGCCGGCCGCTCCACCGCGGGAAGCCGGAGGTGACCGGCGGCACCGGCATCGCCCCGCCGAGCGGCGCCCCGCCGAGCGGCGCGGGGGCTCATAATCGCCAAGGTGACCAGCTCGGCATCGCTGAGCTGCGGCGCGATGCCCACGGCCGGCCGCCAGGGGGCGAGCTGCGGTGAATCCTTCAGTAGATTGTCGGTCGTGACGTAAAGGGCGGTCGCGAGGGAGTCCAGCTCTGTCTTCACACACCGACGTCGGCCTCCCTCGTCGCATGCGCGCAGACGATGTCCCGAAATCGATCACCTATGTGGTCGTGCGTCTGCGGGCCAGTTCCTTGCCCTCCTCGATCAGCGCGTCAGCCGCCAGCAGGCGCGGCAGTAGGTCCGGTTCGAGTGTCATCGCGCGGAAGACAAGCGCGACGGTCACATCGTGGTCGGGCCGGTAAGCGATTTCGACGGGGTCGAAAACCCGGATGTCTCCCGGCTCGATCACGCGCAGATACGCTCCCGGCACCGCGGCCTGGGTAAACCGCTTGATCCAGCCCTCTCGCTGCAGCCAGCCCTGGAACGTCGCGCATGGGATCCGCGCGCACGACACCTCCAGGACCACGTCTGGCCCGATGCGCCAACGTTCACCGATCAGCGCGCCGTTGACGTCGACGCCGAGGGTCGTGAGATTCTCCCCGAAGACGCCGTTGGCAAGCGGCCCGCCCAGCTCGGCCTCCCACCTGTCGAGATCTTCGCGGGCATAGGCGTAGACGGCCTGGTCGGAACCGCCGTGGTGCTTCACGTCGTAGACGCGGTCGCCTACGAGACCGACCTCGCCGGTGCCCTTGGGCCCGGGCGCGATGACGGCAACCGGGCCGTCAACAGGCCGCTTGTCGATGCCCGTCGCGCTGAGGCCCTTCCACGGGTTGGGTCGGGGCTTGCCGATATTGACGGAGAGCAGCTTCACGCGCGCGACAGTACGATCCTCTGCACGCCAGGGCGACTCATTTCCCCGCCAACCCTTTGGAACCGATCATCTAGGCCGTGTTTGAGAAGCCGGTGCGGAGGCAGGCGCCTTCGTGCTCCGCAGTCCGGTCTGGTGGATGCGAAGCGGATGATGGCTCGGTGACGAACATCAGTGACGACCACGTGAAGGTTCATTGTGCGCTGGTGCGGTGCATCGGGTGCACCGGTTCACACACCGACGATTTGTGCTGAGGCATACCCGGCCGATGCGGGGTAGGCGCTGGGGCAGCGGGTCAGCGTGTCCCGGTCGCCCGGTCTGCTGCTTCCTGCCATTCGGCGAGGCTGCGTCGTGTGGCGAGGACATGAAGATGCTCGGGGCCGTGTACTGCGGTCATGGACTCCAGCAGGTCCTTGAGGGCTGTTGCGGCACCGGCGGGATCTCCCGAGCGGCCTCGTGAAGTGGCGAAGTTGTGCTGGGTGACAAGCGTCTCGGGGTGGTGCGGGCCGAACACCCGGATGAAGTCCGCCAGTACGTCCCGCAGAGCGGCGGTGGCGGTGGCCACATCGCCTGCCCTTCCCCGCCAGGTGGCCAGGTTGCGGCGGGTGACGAGGGTATCGGGGGCGTCATGGCCCGACAGGCGCGTGCGAACCGCAAGGACTTCCTCCAGGTCGTCCGCAGCTGCGGACGCGTCTCCCGCCATAGCCCGCGCGTTGGCGAGCATTTCGCGCGTGGCGAGGGTCTCGGGGTGCTCGGGGCCGAAGAGCTGGACCTTGTCTCTCAATGCCTCCCGCAGGGCGGTGACGGCCCCGGCCGAGTCGCCCGCCTGATCTTGCCAGATAGCGATCTGAGAGCGGGTTTCCAGGACGTGCGGATGGTCGGGTTCGAGGGTGCTCAGCAGGTCTGCCAGAAGTTCCTTGTACGCATCGGCGGCTCCGGCTGCGTCTCCCGCCATGCCCCGCCAGTGAGCCAGGCGGTGACGGACCAGGACAACCTCCGGATGGGCTGGAGCGAAAAGCCGTGTCGTCGTCTGGAGTAGCTTCCGGAATGCGTCCACGGCGCCTGCTGCGTCTCCCGCGTCTCCCCGGCAGTCGGCCAGCTGACGTTGGACGGTGAGGAGCATAGGGTCCTCGGGGTCGCGCAGTCGTTCGAGATCAGTGAGCAGGTGCTGGAAGGTCACGGTGGCCCCGGCCGTGTCTCCCTCCAGCTCTTTGTTGATCGCGAGGTATTGACGGGTAGTGAGGGTGTGGGGGTGGACCGGTCCGAGGACTTGACCCATTCTCTGCGCCACCTGCTCCAGGATGACAGTGGCCTCCGCCGCTTCCCCCAGCTCTCCCTGCCACCGGGCGAGGGTGCCGCGGCCGAGGAGCGTGCGGTAGTCGTCGGGCCCCAGCGCTTCAGTCATTTCCTGAATCAGCCGTGCGAGGTCGGTGACGGCCCCAGTGACATCCCCCGTGCTCATCCGCCAAAGCGCCAGGTTGTAGCGGACGGTCAGGGTGTGGGAATGGCTGTGGCCTAGTGACTGGTTCATCTCCTCCACCAGTACTTCCAGATCAGCGACGGCGCCCGCTGCGTCCCCGTTCTCGCCCCGCCAGTAGGCATGGTTGGCGCGCGCAGTGAGGGTGGTGATACTGGCTTCCCCCGAGACGGAGGCCATGTCCTCCCGCACCGCCTCCAGCTCGGCGATGGCATCGGTGACGTTCCCCTCCCGGCCTCGCCAATGAGCGAGGTTCTGGCGCGCGATCAGGGTGTCCGGGTGCTTGCCGCCCAGACGGTGCCGGATGGTGTCGGCAAGACGCTCGTAGTAGTCCACGGCAGCGGTGATATGGCCGGTGGCCCCCAAGCTGGTCCCAGCGCGGAACAGCACCACATGGGCACCGTCGGCGGGCCGGCACAGAGCGTCCTCGGCATGCCGAACAAGGGCATACGAGTTGGCGCGCAGGGACAGAGCGAGGTCGGTGTCACGTTCGTTGTCGGGCCAGACGGCGAGCAGAGCGTCGGCGGCGGTGCGCGCGGTCTGATCATGCTGGTCGGGGGTGTGGGTGTCGCGGGTGGCGCGCTGGATGAGCTGGTGGACGCGGACGGGCTGAAGGGTGGTGTCGGGTTGGTGGTCGACGAGGCTGAGCCGGTGCAGTGCCCGCAGGGCGCCCACCGCGTCCCTGGGGGAGACAGGACTCGTTTCCGGGACGGGGCAGGTTGCGGTGCGGTGCGCGGCGAGGTGGGCGCGGGCCGGCTCACTGGTCAGGACGGACTGGGGAATGCCGTTGGCATCGAGCAGGGCGGCCAGGTGGAGCATGGGCCGCGCCAGGCCGGCAGGGCGCAGGGTGTCGGCGCGTTCGATGGACAGGGACCATGCGGCGGCGAGGACGGTGGCCTGCTCGTCGGGCAGTGAGTCGGGGGCCAGGTGGGCGAGTTTCGTGGCGCGGTCGGCCAGCAGGGTGCGATAGCCGGCGGCGGTCTCACTGGAGTCGATGAGATAGGCGGCGGCCTGGGCCAGGGCCAGGGGCAGGTGCCCGAGGTCGACGCCGAGGGCGGTGAGCTGGTCGGCGGGCTCACTGCGGCCTTGGGCGTGCAGGGCGGCCGTGAGGTAGGCGAGCGACTCGTCAGGGGTGAACAGGCCGACCTCGATGCGCTTGCGGCCGTCTCCGAACAGGGCGGCGTCGCGGCGGCGGGTGGTGAGCAGGGTCCGGCCGTGCGGGCTGGCAGGTGGCCATAAGCTGAAGCGGCTGCCGGTATCGCCGGCGTGGACGATGAGGTCGTTGGGGTCGGCGACGTCGTCGAGGACCACCAGCCACCGGCACGGCCGCTGCCCGGGCCGGTGGGCCAGCGAGGCCAGGAACTGTCTGGCGGCCTGCTCGGGGTGCTCGGGGTCGGCCCGGCACAGCTCGACGCCGGCCTGCGCGTACGCGCTCACCACCGCCGACTGGGCACTCGCGGTGACCCACACCAGGACGTCCACAGCGCCCTCATCCCAAGCTGCGCGGGCGTAGTCGGCGGCGAGCTGGGTCTTGCCGACCCCACCCATCCCGGTCAGCACCTGGGACAGCACGGCGGTGCCCCCGGCCTCGACCGCCGCACTCAGCCGGCCCGCCTCCTTGCGGTGCTGGAACGACCGGGCCTTGGACGGGATCACTCCGACCCGGTGCGGCCAGGAGGCTGGTTCCCGGGGCGCACGCTGCACGATCACCTTGTCCACGTAGCCGCTGTTAGCGAACCCGTCGATAGCCACCGCGTCCCCGGTACCGGACACGTGGACCGAGACGGGGGACTGCGAGCTGGTTCCCGGGGCCGGGCCGGTGTAGCCGGTTACAGCTATCGCATCGCCGGTGTTCTCGGCGTTGCCCGTGCCTGTCACGGTCACTTTCGGCTCGGGCTCCTCCCGAGCCCTTTCCGGTGCCTTCGCCATGGGTGCGGACCTCTAGTTCGAGTAGTCGATACCGGAGACGGAGTTCTCACCGCTGGCATCGCCGGTCCGCTCGGCCGTGGCCAAGCCACGGCCCCGGCCGCGGGGCCGCCGGATGCCGGTGACGCCACCGCGGCTAGCGGTCCCGGTCCGGACGGCCCTGTCGACGGGACCAGCGAAGGACGGACGCTGGAACAGGGCCCAGACGAGGGCGGCAACGCCGACAGCGGCCTGGACGGTAGCCCCGACGAACTGCCCCGCACCGGGGCTGTCCAAGAGCCAGACCAGCGGCGTAGACACCATGCCCACCACCGCCAGCACAGTGACAGTGATTCTTCCTCCACGCGACACAGCGATCCCCCTCGCCCCGGCATGTCCGCCATCAAACGGCTGACGGCTCGCCGCTTCGCATTGTCCCCCTGGGCTACGTGTTCTGTCCGCCATTCCAGCAGCTCTTGTAGAACGGCGGAGTGGTCAGAGGGCGGGCCGTGCCGCGGCGGCCTGGCCGGCTGGTGCCGGGCCTGCCCAGTCCATGCCGAGCTCTGCGCGGCGAGCGGTGTTCAGGAGCGGTTTTTCTGATCAGTAGTTGGTGCTCTGGCCTGCACTGATCAGCTTGTGGTGTTGTGGTGAGTGGGGGAGTGCCAGTGGCTGCGTGCAGCCCCCTGCGCACAGGCCGCCCCCGCCCCCGCGCCTGCTGTTCACGGCCATGGCCTCCCTGTCCTGGGGGGCGTCCTTGACCCCCTCCTGGGCAGTTCGGGTGGCGGCGGCCTGTCCAACCCGAGCAACTCGATCAGTACCCTGCTTCCCAACGGAATCCTTGGCGGTTGACCAATCGCGCCAGGGCTGGCACGGCCCCAGCTCCGCTGGTGGTTGCCGGCAATCCTCGGGAAGCGGACTGCCGGGGGACGGTTTGTGGTCGGCAGTTCGAGAGCGCGGGGTCGTCTGGTTGGTGAAGGGCGTTGTCGTTCGCTCCACCCACAGAGCGAGAGCCGCAGGACCTCGCTGGAACGCCTGCTGTGCCTTGCCCTGGACTTGTTCGCCGCGCGCCTGGCGACCGGGGCGGGAGACGGCGCCTCAAGCGGCTTGACGTCCAGCGTGGACAGCCGCTCCTGTTGCTCGGAAAGAAGCTGCGCCCAGGTGCCCAGTTGCTTTGCCGCTCCAGCCGTTTGCCCAGGTCGTCGCCCTCGAACAGCACCCCACTCTCGCTGACCGTCGGAAGGGAGCGACGGCGTGCCGTGGGCGCTTGAGCTGTCCTTCGCCGGCCAATAAGGCTTACGGGCTCTTAGTGCCCTCCGACGGGCTCGCGCCACGCCTTGGGCCGGAGCGGAGGACGCCCTTCCCGGTCGGGCGCGCACAGCGCTGTTGTCGGATTCCCGGGAGCGACGTAACGCGGCGGTGTTCGGGCAGGACACGGGCCCGGGAGCGTGGCGGACACGGCCCTGGTCCGAGCCCGTGTACAACGTCTCCGGCCGCCGTGGCTCAGGAGTAGGTCATCGGGCAGCCGTACCGCAGGGAGTGCTGCGCGGCGCGCAGGTTGAGTGCCACGTAGAACGCCGCGTCGCGGTCCTCGGCCCACGGTCCCGGCCGCACCCGGGCGGTCCGCTCCGCCCCGCCGTCGAGGAACCACAGGCTGAGTGCGAGGTTCTCGCCCGCCGGTATCGCGTCCACGGGCAGTGCAACCGCATCGGCCAGCCGCTGGGCCAGGGCGAGCACCCGCGAGGCCCCGGCGACCGTTGTCTCCTCGCCGGAGTACGCGGTGCCGACGGGAAGCACGATCTCCTCATCCAGCGCGTACGGCACCAGCACGCTCCAGTCGAGGAGGGCCGACAGATCCGCGTCCGTCAGCAGCGTCCTGCACAGCGCCACGAAGCCGTCCATGGACGGGCTGACCTTCTCCTCGAACCAGCCCGGCGCCTGCCGTGCGACCTGCCCGAA